>CAMVYG010000021.1 GCA_947171615.1 uncultured Clostridia bacterium | reverse complement strand
GTGATAACGTCTGGAAAAGGCGGCGTGGGAAAATCCACGGTGTCCGTAGGGCTGGGCAGGGCGTTGGCCCAAAGAGGGCGGCGTGTTTTGCTGATCGATTGCGACGCGGGCCTGCGCAGTCTGGACCGCATGACGGGAACAGAGGAAAACCTGGTATTTGATATCTCGGACGTGGTGTACGGCAGATGCGCTCCGGCAGAGGCGATCTATTCCTGTGCCGATGCGGAAGGGCTGTTTTTACTGCCTGCCCCGTCTTCCGGAGAAAATATGATCCGTCCCGGAGTGATGCGGAAGCTGGTGCCTCTTTTGAAGCGGTATTACGATTACGTGCTGTTGGATTCTCCCGCGGGAGTGGGGGGCGGTTTTCGCTCAGCTGCCTGTGCGGCAGATCGGGCGTTGATCGTATGCAGCCCGGATCCGGTATGTGTTCGGGGGGCCAATGCGGTAAGCGGGCTGCTGGAAGCGCTGGCGGTATCGGACAGGCGGCTTGTCATCAACCGCTTTAACGGTGAGTTTTTTGATGAAACCGGCGTATATGGCGACCTGGACGGAGTGATCGACGCGGCGGGAGTTCGCTTGTTTGGCGTGGTGCCGGAGGATTTTTCTCTGGCGGCGGCCTTTTTAAAGGGAAAACGGGCGAAGGATGCTTCCCGGGGAATGATGGCTTTGCACAGAATGGCAGGACGATTGGAAGGGGAAGGAATTCCCATTCCTGTTTTGAAATAGTTTTTGGGAGAGTATTGAAAAGTAAGAATTGTAAGAAGGAGGAGTTTGTTTTATGAACATTGCTTTGACAGCGCACGACGCCAAAAAGGAGCTGATGGTGCAGTTCTGTATTGCATACTGCGGGATCCTCAGCCGCCACACGCTGTGCAGTACAGCTACCACTGGGAAGATGGTCTCCGAAGCTACCGGATTAAAGCTGCAGCGGTTTTTAAGCGGAGCTCAGGGAGGAGATCAGCAGATCGCCGCGCGGATCGCCTGCAATGAGATCGATCTGCTCTTGTTTTTCCGGGACCCTCTGAATCCCAAGCCCCAGGAGCCCAATGATATGAATCTGCTTCGCCTGTGCGACATGCACAACATTCCCGTGGCCACCAATATCGCCACGGCAGAGGTGCTGATCCACGGTTTGGAGCGGGGCGATCTGGACTGGCGGGATATCGTGCGGGAGCCCTGAGTTTCGCAGGATTCCGATTGCTGTAAAACAGAAGAAGGATAGCCGCTTCCTGCGCTTTTTTGCAGGGGCGCTTTTCTTTTTGCGGGGCACTTATTCCGGCGGAAAAGCATCCTGTGACAGGAGAGAGGCGGTTTGGCAGCTTTCCGGGGAAAATTTGGGGTTGCAAAACGGTGCGGTCCGGTTTATAATCAAAAAAGACACAGCAATGACGCAGGATGAGTATTCCGGAAAAACCGGCAGAGAGAAAGGGAAAGAGAGGTGCTTCGGCGCCGCTCTTGCTGAAATCCCTTTTCGGAAGGAACGGAAGAAAGACGCCTGCCGAGCTGAAAATTGAATGACAGTCATAAGGAAAGCGGACTTTCGCTTTTGAATTAGGGTGGCACCACGGAGATACCTTCGTCCCTTGTTCCGGCCTTGCCGGGGGGAAGAGGGTTTTTTTATTTCATTTAGGCAGACAGGAGGAATCGCCGGTGTTGGAATTACCGGAAGTATTGACGATAGCCGGGCAACTGAACAAAGCTGTGGCGGGAAAAAAGGTGAACAGAGTATTGCCGCCTGCCAAGGCCCACAAATTTTGCTGGTATAACGGCGATCCCGCAGAGTACGATGCCGCTGTGGCGGGAAAGAGGATCACCGGAGCAGAAGGCTTCGGCATTTATGTGGAAATTGCCTTTGAAGACGGGGTTAGGCTATGCTTTAACGATGGTGTGAACGTGCGTATTACGCAGGCAGAGAAGGCTCCTCAAAATTATCAGCTGATGATAGAGCTGGAAAATAAGACCGCATTGGTATTTACGGTGGCTATGTACGGAGGGATTTTCCTGCATAACGGAAGCTATGACAATGAATATTATCAAAAGAGCAGGCAGATGGTTTCGGTGTTCAGTCCGGAATTTGAAGAGTACTTTCAGAAGCTGAGGAAGGAAAGCAAGGGGACATTGAGCGCAAAAGCGTTTTTAGCCACGGAGCAGCGTTTTCCCGGAATTGGCAATGGAGTGCTGCAGGATATTTTATTTGAAGCGGGGATCCCTCCAAAAAGGAAAGTGGGAAGCTTTACGGAAAAGGAATGGGATCGGCTGCTTCATACCGTGGTTTCTGTGCTGCGGCAAATGTGGGAAAAAGGCGGGCGTGACACGGAAAAAGACATTTTCGGAAGCCCTGGAGGATATCAGACCAAGCTGTCAAAAAAGACTTACCGATCGGGATGCCCGGTTTGCGGAGGGCCTGTGGTGAAGGAGGCGTATCTGGGCGGGTCAGTATATTACTGCCCGATCTGCCAGCCGGATTGAAAGGCAGGATATTTGTTTTTTGAAGGAGGGTGATACAGTGCGGGAAGAACAGCAAATGGTGGCGGAGTTCGCCCGAAGTCATGAATTAAGCATGGACCCCCAGGCACGTTTTTTGGACGTGCTTTCCGAGCTGGGGGAGCTTACCAAGGAGCTGTTGAAGGCCTCCAATTATGGGAAACGGCCTCCCATTGCTACAGAAGAGATGAAAGAGGAATTGGGTGACTGCCTCTTTTCTCTACTCTGTCTGGCGGATTCTTTGAATCTGGACGCCAAAACCGCCCTGGAAGGGGCGCTCGGGAAATACCAAAAGCGCTTTGCGGAAAAGCGGGAAATAGGAAGCGGAAAATAGAAAGGAAGAAACGTATGGAATTGATCACAAAAGCCCCCAAGGGTACGGTGGACCTTGTTCCCGGGGGGCAGGAAGCGGGAAAGGCAAGCTCCGAAAACTGGCGGCTTGTAGAAGATGTGTTCCGCGGTGAAGCGGAATTAAACGGCTTTGGAGAGATCCGCACCCCGGTATTTGAGCACACTGAGCTGTTTTTGCGGGGTGTGGGAGACACCACCGATGTGGTGGAAAAGCAGATGTACACCTTCGAGGACAAGGGCGGACGCTCTATCACCCTGCGTCCGGAGGGCACTGCCGGAGCGGTTCGGGCCATGCTGGAAACCGGCCTGTACAATGCCGGATATCCGGTGAAGCTTTACTACATAGACACCTGTTACCGCTATGAAAAGCCCCAGGCGGGAAGAGTGCGGGAGCTGCACCAGTTTGGCGTGGAAATGTTCGGGGCCGCTGAGCCTGTGGCGGACGCTCAGGTGATCGCCATGGGGCTTTCCGCCCTGCACCGGCTGGGACTTGCGGATGCGGGCTTACAGCTCAATTCCATCGGCTGCCCTGGCTGCCGGGCAGAGTACCGCAAAGCGCTGACGGAGTATTTTGCCGCCTACAGGGATCAGCTTTGCGAAACCTGTTTGTCCCGGCTGGACCGGAACCCCATGCGGATCCTGGACTGTAAAAGCCCGGAATGCCAGGAGATCGCCAAGGGTGCGCCGAAAATTACCGATTACCTCTGCGAGGACTGCCAGGCTCATTTTGACAAAGTGCAGGAATATCTGACTGCACTGGGCATTGAATACGAGCTGGATCCCCGTCTGGTGCGGGGGCTGGACTATTACACCCGCACGGTATTTGAATTTCCCTCAAAGAGCCTGGGCTTTGCCCTGGGCGGCGGCGGCCGGTATGACGGCCTGGTGGAGGAACTGGGCGGAAAGCCTACTCCCGGCCTTGGCTTCGGTATGGGGCTGGACCGCATTCTGATGGCGCTGGAAGCCCAGGAGACAGCGTTCCCGGAGCCGGAACGCTGCGAGGTCTATATCGCCTCTATGGGAGAAAAGGCGCTGGAAAAGGCGTTGGTGCTGATAAATACCCTGCATGAATGCGGGATCTCCGCCGACTGTGATCTCTGCGCCAGAGGACTGAAGGCCCAGATGAAGTACGCAGACCGGATCGGGGCGAAATTCACTATTGTGATCGGCGACGACGAGCTGGAAAGCGGAAAAGCGGAGCTGAAGAACATGAAAACCGGCGAAAAGAAGAAAATTTCCCTGGACGATGCGTTCACAGACGATTATCTCACTGCCTGTACCAGCCAGGAGGATCTGACGTTCTAGATGCTGGACAGACAACCGCAAGGCGGTTGTCTCAAGAAAAATACCGACTTTCTCAAACAAAATGCTGGACAGAAAGGCTCTGTCTGCCCTTTTTTCAATGCGCCGTAAGGCGTCACCACTGTCTAATGTCCAGTATCCAGCGTCCAGCATCTAAAAGCATGCTTTTCACTTGTACTCGCTGTCATTCTGAGGAACGCAGTGACGAAGAATCTCGATTATATCTTAGTCAGCGGCTAACGAGGCCTTTTTATGCGCGAGTTTCTGCTAATCGAGATTCCTCTAGAAGATCCGAAGGATCTTTTGCTCGGCAATGACAGTAAGATATGATTGATAATTTATGCTTTTTTATAACGGACTACCAAAATATAAGAAAAGAGGAAACAACATGACAAAATACAGAACCCATACCTGCGGGGAGCTGCGACTTTCCGATGCGGGTAAAACCGTCACTCTCAGCGGCTGGATGGAGAATCTGCGGGAGGTAGGAGGCGGCATCGGCTTTCTGGTGCTTCGGGATTTTTACGGCACTACCCAGGTGGTGGTGGAAACAGAATCCCTTTTGCAGCAGGTGCAGGCGCTGAATAAGGAAACCACAATTCAGGTAACCGGCACGGTGCGGGAGCGCACCAGCAAAAACCCGAAAATGCCCACCGGTGAGATCGAGATCGTGCCGGAGGAAATCAAGGTGCTGGGCCGCTGCCGCTATAACGAGCTGCCCTTTGAGGTGAATTTTTCCAGAGATGCGGATGAGGCCCAGCGCCTGCGTTACCGCTATCTCGACTTGAGAAATCCCCAGGTAAAGGGGAACATCGTCATGCGCTCCCAGGTGGTTTCCGCCCTGCGCAGGGCCATGGAGGAGCAGGGCTTTCTGGAGATCACCACCCCTATTTTGACGGCTTCCTCCCCGGAGGGGGCCAGAGATTATCTGGTGCCTTCCAGAAAGCACCCGGGCAAGTTTTACGCTTTGCCCCAGGCTCCCCAGCAGTTTAAGCAGCTGCTGATGGCTTCCGGTTTTGACAAGTATTTCCAGATCGCCCCCTGCTTCCGGGACGAGGACGCCAGAGGCGACCGTTCTCCCGGCGAATTCTACCAGCTGGATATGGAAATGGCCTTTGCCGGACAGGAGGACGTATTTGCCGTCATGGAGCAGGTGCTGCCTCCGGTATTTGCCAAATACGGCGCTTATGACATTGCTTCCTCTGCGCCCTTCCGCAGAATTCCTTACTTGCAGGCCATGGAGGAATTCGGTACGGACAAGCCCGATCTCCGCATTGACCTGCGGGTCACTGATGTAACGGAGCTCTTGCAGGGCTGCGGCTTCGGCCCCTTTGAGAACAATACTGTGAAAGCGGTGCCGGTATCCGGCTGCACCCTGACCAGAAAGCAGATCGACAAGCTCTGCGAGGAGATCGAGGTACAGGCTGGGCAGAAGCCCTACTGGTTTAAGCTGGACGAGACCGGGGAGATCGCAGGGGGCATTGCCAAATTTATTAACGCCGATCCGGCCCTGGCCGCCAATGTCAGGGAGATTTTGAACCTGGCGCCCGGCGCTCTTGTCATGCTTTCCGCAGGCTCGAAAAACGAGGCCAGAAAAACCGCCGGCGTGGCGGTAAAGCTCCTGGGCGCTGCCTGCGAAGGCCATATGGATCAGAAACGCTATGAATTCTGCTGGATCGTGGATTTCCCCATGTATGAGATCGGGGAAGAAAGCGGAAAGCTGGAATTCTGCCACAATCCTTTCTCCATGCCCTCCGGCGGTGTGGAAGCCCTGGAAAAAGCGGAGCGGGGAGAGATCGATCCTCTGGAGCTTTTGGCGGAACAGTACGACCTGGTGTGCAATGGCATTGAGCTTTCCTCCGGCGCGGTGCGGAACCACGACCCGGAGATCATGGTCAAGGCCTTTGAGCTGGTGGGCCTGGGCGAAGAGGACGTAAAGCAGAAATTCCCCGCCATGTACAACGCCTTCTGCTATGGCGCGCCGCCTCATGCGGGAATCGCCCCCGGCGTGGACAGAATGGTCATGCTGCTTTCCGGGGAAGCCTCCATTCGGGAGGTGATCGCCTTCCCCATGAACAAGAGCGCTCAGGACGTGATGATGGACGCTCCCTCCACGGTGGAGCAGGCACAATTGGACGAACTGAAAATTTGTACTGTGGAACATAGCGGGCAGGACTGAAAAAACCTAGAATATACCTGAAAAAGCCGCCTTCAGGAGCGTTGTGAAACAATCTTGAAGGCGGAATATTTTGGGTCAAAAATGGAAAAAAGATGAAAAAACTACTATATATTGTATTGACATAACTTGATCCAGCGCATATAATAGGAGACGTTCTCCCCGAAAACGCACACTGCCTGAAGAACCAGCGAAGTGTGAAAAGAAGGGGGAGCTCAAATAGAGAAGAAGGGTTGGTTCGGGAATGTTGAAGTCCATCGTCAAGAGAAGCGGAGAAAAGGTAACCTTTGACGCGTCCAAAATCAGGGGCGCTATTTTTAAGGCCAATGTGCGCAATGCTACAGAGAAGTTCAGCGATGAGGAGCTGGACAGACTGACGAATAACGTGGTGGAAAAGCTGAACAAGATGAAGAAGACCCCCACGGTAGAGCAGATCCAGGATCTGGTGGAGGAAGAGCTGATCGCCGCCGATTATCCCAAAACCGCCAAGGCCTATATTTTGTACCGTGCAGAGCATCAGAAGATCCGCGAAATGGACGATGAACTGGTCAAGGTGTATTCGGCGCTGACCTTTGTTTCCGCCGAGGATTCCGATTTAAAGCGGGAAAACGCCAATATCAACGCGGATACCGCCATGGGTACCATGCTGAAATACGGCTCGGAGGGTTCCAAGAGCTTCTATGAAAAATACGTGATCCCCGCGGAGATCGCCAAGGCCGATATCGACGGCGATATTCACATTCACGATAAGGATTTCTATACCCTGACGGAAACCTGCTGCCAGATCGACCTGATCAAGCTGTTTAAGGATGGCTTTTCCACCGGGCACGGTTATCTGCGGGAGCCCAACGATATCCGCAGCTATGCCGCCCTGGCCTGCATTGCCATTCAGGCAAACCAGAATGAAATGCACGGCGGCCAGAGCGTACCGATTTTCGATTATTCCATGGCCCAGGGTGTGGATAAGACCTATTGTAAGGAATATTTTAAGGCTCTCATCGAATTCCTTCGCATTCACAACGGAATGTCCTATGAGGATGCGAAGGCTTTGGTAGCCGCGGCCAGGGAAGAGCTGGGCCATACCGTTACCATGGATCAGGCCCAGGAATACGGAGAGAAGTTTGCCGAGTATCTGCCCCGGCATCAGAAGGAAAACGGCTTTGAAGAAATCACGGTGGAGGAAGCTTCCGACTGTGCCCGCTACGCTAAGGAAACTGCCTGGCGGGAGACTGACCACGCCACCTTCCAGGCCATGGAGGCCCTGGTACACAACCTGAATACCATGAATTCCAGAGCCGGCGCCCAGGTGCCCTTCTCTTCCCTGAATTACGGTACCGATACCTCTGAGCAGGGCCGCATGGTGATCCGGAACCTGCTGCTTGCCACAGAGGACGGCCTGGGAGACGGCGAAACACCTATCTTCCCGGTACAGATCTTCAAGGTCAAGGAGGGGGTCAACTACAACGAGGGCGATCCCAACTACGATCTCTTCAAGCTGGCAATGCGGGTTTCCGCAAAACGCCTGTTCCCCAATTTCAGCTTTATCGACGCTCCCTTTAACCTGCAATATTATAAGCCGGGAGATTACGATACCGAGGTTGCCTACATGGGCTGCCGCACCAGAGTGATGGGAAATGTCCATGACAGGAAGCGGGAAACCACCTGCGGCAGAGGCAACCTGAGCTTTACCTCTGTGAACCTGCCCCGGATCGGCATTGAAGCAAAGGGAGATATCAAGAAGTTCTATGAGATCCTGGATGAGCGCATCGATCTGTGCATCGAGCAGCTTTTGCACCGCTTCAAGATCCAGTGCAGCAAGAAAGCCTATAACTATCCCTTCCTGATGGGCCAGGGCGTGTGGATCGATTCGGAAAAGCTGGATCGCTACGACTCCGTAGCGGAGCTTTTGAAGCACGGCACGCTGTCCGTGGGCTTTATTGGCCTGGCAGAGACCTTAAAGGCCCTGACCGGCAAGCACCACGGTGAAAGCGAGGAAAGCTACAAGCTGGGACTGGAGATTATCACCTATATGCGCAAGCGTATGGACGATAAATCCAAGGAGACCGGGTTGAATTTCACGCTGTTGGCCACCCCGGCAGAGGGGCTTTCCGGCACCTTTGTACGCATCGACCAGAAGAAGTTTGGGAAGATCCCCGGCGTGACGGACAGGGATTATTATACCAACTCCTTCCATGTGCCGGTTTACTACCCCATCAACGCCTTTGAAAAGATCAAGAAGGAAGCGCCTTTCCATGCCCTGACCAATGCGGGCCACATCAGCTATGTGGAGCTGGACGGCGATGTGTGCAAGAACATCGACGCCTTTGAAAGTGTGATCCGCTGCATGAAAGAGGCGGGCATCGGCTACGGCTCTGTAAACCACCCGGTAGACAGAGACCCGGTGTGCGGCTATAACGGCATTATCGATGACGTTTGCCCCCGCTGCGGCAGACATGCCGGAGAGGGTGTACCGGTTTCTAAGCTTCAGGAGCTTCGGAAAAAGTACCACGATGTGCCGGACTACTCCTGCCTGATCCATTAAGACGAAAAGTTTTTGAAAAACTTGAAAAATTTCTCTGGACAAACAGGGAAGCATAGGCTATAATAAAAACAAGAATCATTCCTATTTTTAAATTTTATCTTTCAGGAGGAATATATCATGGCAGCGAAGAAAACTACAAAAACCAAGGAAACACTGGTGGGCGAGGGCAGAGATTTCGAGCGGATCCGCCGGATCACCGGATATCTGGTAGGCACCATGGATCGCTGGAACAACGCCAAGCGCGCTGAGGAAAAGGACAGAGTAAAGCACGGTATGTAAAAAAAGTAGCAATGCTTTGATAAGCATTGCTACTCTCTTATAAAAGGCTTCTTCTCCTTTGGAGAAATACCGGATTTTTTATAAGAATTGAGAAATATTCAGGCTTTTGGAATGGGTAAATAAAATGCATATTTTGCTGGTAAATGATGATGGAATCGATTCGCCCGGTCTGCGGGAGCTTACCCGGGAATTGGGAAACAGGCACCGGGTCACGGTCTGCGCTCCCGATGGGAACCGCAGCGCCGTGGGCCACGGCATCACCCTGCACACGCCTTTGCGGGTGGAAAAGCGGGAGATTTCCGGGGCAAAGGCCGCCTATGCGGTTTTCGGAACCCCCGGAGACTGTGTTCGGCTGGGGCTGGACGCCCTGGTGAAGGAGCCGGTGGACCTGGTGGTCTCCGGCCCCAATATCGGGCTGAATGTGGGAATGGATCTGCATTATTCCGGAACTGTGTCCGCCGCGTTGGAGGGGGCCATGCAGGGCGTAAAGTCCATTGCGGTTTCCGCCCCTCCGGAGGCCGATGTGGCGGAGGCGGTAAAGATTTTTCTTCGCCTTTTGGGGCAGCTTGACATTCGGGAGGATATTTCCCACGCCTTGAATATCAATGTTCCCGCTCTGTCTTTGGGAGAGATCAGGGGCGTTAAGTGGGTTCCTCAGGGCTTATTTTACCCCTGGGAGGATACTTATGAGCAGACGGAGGCGGATTTTTCCGGGCGAGAGTATCAATACGAAGTCAAAGGCGTGGCCGCAGCTGTTCCGAAAAACTGCGATACCGATGTGTCGGCAGTGCTGAACGGTTACATAGCGCTGACGCCCATTACCTTTCGCTTTACCCATGAGGAAGGCTTTTCTTCCAAAGAATTTTCTTTATGAAATCGAGCGGATATTCCCTGGCGGCGGATTATTTTCCGTCTAACAACTAACAGCTAATTACTATTTACTAAAAAGGGGCGGTGTTTCCGCCTTTTTTCATATCCGAAATGAGAAAGAGGAGTATCATTATGAAGTTACAAGTTTCCGGCATCGTAAAAGAATCCATCGTAGACGGAAGGGGGATCCGATACACGGTGTTTACCCAGGGCTGTCCTCATCACTGCCCGGGCTGCCACAATCCCCAGACCCATCCCTTTGAAGGCGGCACAGCAATGGAAATTTCTGAAATTTTTGAAGACTTTCAAAAAAATCCCATACTCAAGGGGATCACTCTGAGCGGGGGAGAGCCCTTTTGCCAGCCTGAGCCCCTTGCGGAGCTTGCCCGGCTGGTGCACGGCATAGGGAAGGACGTAACGGTGTTTACCGGCTACACCTATGAGCAGCTTTTGGAACAGGAGGATCCGGCTGTAAAAGCGCTGCTGGAGGAAACAGACGTGCTGATCGACGGGCCCTTCCTGGAAGCGGAAAAGAACCTGGAGCTTGTGTTCCGGGGCAGCGAAAACCAGCGGGTGATCAATATGAAAAAAACCCGGGAAAGCGGAACCGTGGTGCTGGAAGAGGTGTAAGCCTTTCGTTTGGAAAACCGGGATAGGTTTTTTCGGATATATTCATACTTTTTCACTGCACTTATTGTCATTCTGAGGAACGTAGTGACGAAGAATCTCGACTACATCTCAGCCAGCGGGTACAAAACTCTTTTTATGCGCCGGTTTCTTCTATTCGAGATTCCTCGCTCCGCTCGGAATGACAGTGAGTAGTGATTGATAAATTAGCATAAAACCCTTGCCTTCCCTGAAAGGGAAGGCAAGGGTTTTATAATGGAAAGCACAGCAAAAAGGGCAGATTCTGACTGAAGTCGACAAATGCAACCTCTTGACAACCGTCAGAGGGAGCTTTACACTTTATTGTAGAGGTTTCGTCAAGAATCTCCGCTTTTCAGCGGAAGCCTGCTTTAAAAATTCAGTTACGCAATCATTTAATGGCTTTTCCAAATTTCCTGTAAAAAGATAGTCCAAGCTCACAGAAAATAACTCGCTGACTTTGAGGTAGTTTTTCGGAGTAAGACTACTGGTTCCATATTCCACACGGGCAATCTGTTTGCCGGTGATTCCCAAATGTTCACCCAATACATCCTGTGTCATTCCATGCAGTTTCCTTAAATCAGCGATTCTCTTACCGATAGCAAGCAGATTATATTCCATAAGTTCACCACCCGATGGCCTAATTATGGGCCATTTTTCCGGGAGTCAAAACGATAGAAACCGCTAATGGCCAACTTGACTTTTACAGTTAATAGGGTTTCACAACGGAAGCAGGCGCATCGGTTTCTTTCATTTCCTTTAGCAAAGTCAAAACCGCCATTTTTACGCGAGTGTTTTTGATACGTTTGATTTCAAAATACAGTTCATCATCTATGGGCGGAAGCGGCTCCCGCATATTGGTATGTCCGATCAGGAAATCTACTGTTACATTGAGTTTTTCTGAGAGATCCTTTAGAGTGGAAAAATTCGGTTCCCGAACGCCGCTTTCATACTGGCCGTAAGTGGAAGGATTTAAGCCAAGAAATTCTGCCATTTTTTCTACAGTGAAGCCTTTTTCGATTCGCAAGGTTCGCAAATTCATCATCAGCGTTTCCCCTCCCTGTGCTCTACCAGACAGAATTACTATTTGGTATCGTACAGGTTATTTTCTCATCTATCAAACACAATATGAGATATATGCTCATATTGAAATATTCGGAGGCGACTAATATGGAAAAATTAGCTCTTAAAAGAAGCCGTATTCAAAAGGAACAACGCGCACAGCTTCCCGTTGTGCTTCGCACTCTGCGGGTTAATGCAGGACTAAAACAGGAGACCGTGGCAGAATTCCTGCAAATTTCCCGCTCTACTTATTCCTATTATGAAATGGGGAAGACTGTACCGAATATTTTTACCCTGCATTTGCTCTGTCGGTTTTATGGTATTCCTATGGAAGCCTTCTTTATGCCTGAATTTGTTAAAAATCTTTATCCAAATTTAAAAAGAGTGCGGGAGCATTTCACTGCCGTTCTGAAAACAGAATGACAATGTTACAGCAGGAGATAGTAGGATAAATTCTGTTTCAACCTTTAGCCGCCTTATTCCCCTGGCGTTCTGAGCCAAAAAGAATTTGCTGTGGCAGAGGGGCGTAGGGTTTGTTATCAGTAGGCGCTTGATATGCACCCCTGCCGGTTTGCTGGTGGTTCAATTCGCATTTACTGCGAACAATCAATGGTGAATAACGAGCCGCAAGCAGGGCCGCAGCGCTTTTCTTTCCCAAATTTAACAAAATTTTCATTGATTCTCCGGCGTGCCTGTGATAGAATAAAACTGGGCTACAAGGACCCAAAATTATGCATTGATTTGCCATTGGGCGAAAGGAGAAATAAACATGACCAACAATAAGTCCGTCCTCAGTTGGATCGAGGAAATGAAAGCGCTGGTCACTCCCGATCAGGTTGTTTGGATCGACGGCAGTGAGGAACAGCTGGAGGCTCTGCGCAAGGAGGCTTGCCAGACCGGTGAAATGATCAAGCTGAACGAAGAAAAGCTGCCTGGCTGCTACTATCACAGAACTGCCCCCAACGATGTGGCCCGTGTAGAGGACCGCACCCTGATCTGCTCCCGCAGGGAAGAAGATGCAGGTCCCACCAACCACTGGAAGGACCCCCAGGAAGCTTATAAAATGCTGTACGATATTGCCCGGGGTACCTACAAGGGACGCACCATGTATGTGATCCCCTATTCCATGGGCCCTGTGGGTTCTCCGCTGGCCAAGATCGGCGTGGAGCTGACCGATTCCATTTACGTTGTTCTGAACATGTCCATCATGACCCGCGTGGGCCAGAAGGTGCTGGATGTGCTGGGCGACAGTGAAGACTGGGTAAAGGGTCTTCATGCCAAGTGCGATGTGGATCCCGAAAAGCGCTGGATCTGCCAGTTCCCCGAGGACAACACCATTATTTCCGTAAATTCCGCTTACGGCGGCAACGTGCTGCTGGGCAAGAAGTGCTTTGCGCTGCGCATTGCTTCCTATCAGGCCAAGAACGAAGGCTGGATGGCAGAGCATATGTTGATTCTGGGTATTGAGAATCCCAAGGGCGAGGTAAAGTATGTCTGCGCTGCGTTCCCCTCTGCCTGCGGCAAGACCAACCTGGCTATGATGATCCCGCCGGAAGGCTACAAGGCTAAGGGCTACAAGGTGTGGACAGTAGGCGACGACATTGCCTGGATGCGTCCCGGTGAGGACGGCAGACTGTATGCCATCAACCCCGAAAACGGCTTCTTCGGCGTGGCCCCCGGCACCAATATGAAGTCCAACCCCAACGCGCTGATCTCCACCCAGAAGGGCACCATCTTCACCAACGTGGCCCGGAACCTGGACGACAATACTGTGTGGTGGGAGTCTCTGGATAAGAATCCTCCTGTTAACGCGGAGGAGTGGAAGGGCGAGCACGTAAACGGCCCCGATTATATTGCGGACGGCAACAAGCTGGCCCATCCCAACAGCCGCTTTACCGCCCCCACGGCCAACTGCCCCTGCCTTTCCAGCGAATTTGAAAATCCCAAGGGCGTGCCGGTTTCCGCCATTATCTTCGGTGGACGCCGCCCCGATACAGTACCCCTGGTCTATCAGTCCCGCAGCTGGAACAACGGTGTGTTCATCGGCTCCATTACCGGCTCTGAGACCACTGCCGCCGCTGCCGGCGCTGTAGGCGTAGTACGCCGCGACCCCATGGCAATGCTGCCCTTCTGCGGCTATAATATGGGCGATTATTTCCAGCATTGGATCGAGATGGGCGAAAAGCTGGGCGACAAGGCTCCCAAGATCTTCAACGTCAACTGGTTCCGTGTAGACGAGGAAGGCCACTTCATTTGGCCCGGCTTCGGCGATAATCTCCGCGTGCTGGAGTGGATTCTCAAGCGCTGCGAAGGCACTGTGGACGCAGTAGAGACGCCCATTGGCTTTGTACCCCATGCCGAGGATATCAATCTGGAAGGCCTTACGGACTTCTCCATCGATACCCTGAAGGGCATTTTGGAGGTCGATAAGGCGAAGTGGGCCAAGGAGGCTGCCGGTGTAGAGGAATTCTACAAGCAGTTTGGCGATAAGCTTCCCGCCGCTCTCCGTACCGAGCTGGAGACCCTCAAGAAGAACTGCCAGTAAGATATTTCCTGCATTCGGCGAGAGTGCCGAAGTGCATTTCAACCCCATAACAGCATAAAAGGACGGCAGACAAAAAACCTTGTCTGCCGTCCTTTGCTGTTTGAGGACTTGCCCCAGGAGGAAGGCAGTGATATAATAGATACTAGATTCTAGATCCTGGATACTGGATAAGGTCAAGAACGGTAAAGGAGCGGTTTTGTAAGATGCCGAAATTTTTTTCAAAATTGGGTTATATCAGTAGGGTGCTAAGCGGCGTCCGGCTGGAGGAATTAAATAAATCTCTGGAAAAGGCAAAGGAGCGCTCGGGAAAAAGCAAGGCCCGGCTGTTTTGCGATATGCTGTGGTGCTCTGTGCGGTATGGGGCAGGTTATCACGACTATGTGATGTTTGGCTTCTATGATATGAACGGCAAACACCGGGATACCTATGTGACCAGGCTTAGAAATAAAAGGCTGATCACCATGGTGAACAACCCGGAAACTGCTGAAATTTTTGACCACAAGGCCCAGTTTGATTCCCGGTTTCGCGACTATCTGGGCAGAGAATTTCTGGTGGTCGAAGACATGACCGAGGAAAGCTTCGGCGCATTTTTAGAGGGGAAAGAGGCTGTTTTCGCAAAGCCAGACGTGGGCGAAAGTGGCAAGGGGATCCAGCGGCTCAAAAAAGCCGATTTTAAAAGCATAGAAGATATGTTTCACTATATCAAGAACGGCGGCTATGGCGTTGTGGAGCAGGAGCTGCGCCAGCATGAGGATATGAATACTTTGTATCCCTATGCTATCAATACCCTTCGCATTGTAACGCTGCTCACCGGGCAGCCGGGAAGCTGGACGCCGCACTGTATCTATGCTGTGGTAAAAGCGGGTGCCGGTGGGAAGTTTGTGGATAATTTGGAAAACGGAGGGCTGTTTTGCCCGGTAGACAGAGAAACCGGAAAAATTACCGGGGTGGGGCACACTTCTGCTTTGACTACTTTGGAGAAACATCCGGACACAGGGATTCCGCTGATCGGCTATCAGATCCCCTATGTGAAGGAAGCTATTGAGCTGTGCAAGAAAGCGGCGCTGGAGGAACCGGGCATGCGGTTTGTAGGCTGGGACTGCGCCATTACCCCAAACGGGCCTGCCATTATTGAAGGAAACGACTATCCCGGGTACGATTTCTGGCAGCAGCCGGAGCACACGCCGGACCGCATCGGCCTGTGGCATGTGTACAAGGAGCTGATCCCGGGTTTGAAGTGACGATGATTGATTCGTCTTTACTTTTTGAAAGCTTTATGTTAGAATAGTCGCAAAGCAGTACTGCCTCTGTAATGAGAGAAGCAGTATCAGGAAAAGAGGAAATTTCCATGGGATATCAGTTGAAAAGTCAGCTTGCCAGGTGAGAAGCTCTGTACAAATGCTGCCGATGAGGCATTGTACAGGGCATAGCAGGGTTCGCAATTTTCAGTCATCGGGAAACCCGCGGAAGCGAAAGCGCTGTCCGCTTGTTTCCCTGTGTCTTTTCAATGCGGAGGGCTATGGCCTTCCGTTTTTTGTTTTTACAGGAAGCGGAGTTCATTTCGCTTCCTGTTTTTTGTTTTGGAAAGGATAAAATATTATGAGCTATTTGGAAATAAAGGAGCTTTCCCATGCCTTTGGAGAAACGGTATTGTTTCGCGGGGCTGGAATGACGTTGAACAAGGGAGAGCATGTTGGAATTGTCGGGCAGAACGGCGTTGGAAAAAGCACCCTCATCAAATTCTGCACCGGGCAGCTGATCCCGGACGAGGGAAGAGTGGATTGGCAGCCGGGTATCTCCGTAGGATATCTGGATCAGTACGCCGAAGCCGATGGAAAGCGCTCCATGGGAGAATTTCTGCGCTCCGCCTTTGAGCCGTTGTTTGGGCTGGAGCAGGAGCTGGAAGCTTGCTATCAGCAGGCGGGAAACGGAGATATGGAGGCGCTTTCCCACGCGGCGGAGCTTCAGGAAAAACTGGAAGCGGCGGGATTTTATGAGATCGATACCCGAATCAGCAAGGTGGTCTGCGGACTGGGACTGGACGCCCTGGGCCAGGAGCGTCCGCTGGGGAAAATGAGCGGCGGGCAGCGTGCAAAGGTGATTCTGGCCAAATTGCTGTTGGAGCGGCCGGAGGTGCTTTTGCTGGACGAACCCACAAACTTTCTGGATCAGGAGCAGGTGGCATGGCTGGGGACGTATTTGGCGGAGCTGGACAACGCCTTTCTGCTGGTGACTCATGACCATGAGTTTCTGGAAAAGACCGTCACGGCCATTTGTGATATCAGTGAGGGAAAAATCGTAAAGTATCGGGGCGCTTATTCGGAATTTCTGAAAAAGCGGGAGGCGCTGCGGGAGGACTACCTGCGCCGATACACCGCACAGCAGCGGGAGATCAAGCGGACGGAAGAGTTTATTCGCCGGAATCTTGCGGGGCAGCGCACCAAAATGGCCCAGGGAAGAAGAAAGCAGCTGGAACGCCTGGAGCGGCTGGACGCCCCCGACCTTGCAGAGATCAGGCCCGTGTTCCGGTTTTCCGCCCTCGCAGTGACAGAGGCAGAGCAGCTCCAGGTAAAGCGGCTGAAGGTGGGGTACGATTTCCCCTTGCTGCCCGCTTTAAGCTTTTGCATTCGGGGCGGGGAAAAGGTGGTGATCTCCGGCTTTAACGGGATCGGAAAATCTACCTTGCTCAAGACCCTGATGGGGGAAATTCCTGCTTTGGAGGGCAGCTTTTCCTTTTCTTCCCGCACCGCTTTGGGATATTTTGCCCAGGAGCTTTTTTGGGAAGATCCGGAGCTTACGCCCCTGAAGGCCCTTTCTTCCGCATATCCTGCCCTGACGCAGAAAGAGCTGCGGCAGCGGCTGGCCCGACGCGGGATCTCCAGTCGCCATGCCCAGCAACCGCTGGGA
>CAMVYG010000020.1 GCA_947171615.1 uncultured Clostridia bacterium | reverse complement strand
CGAGCTGTTCGAGCAGCATGTCCCGGCTGATTTCCTTTCCTAAGCGGTGGATCAGACAAGAGGCTGGTTCTAGACCCTGCTTGCCATTTCCCCGCTGCTGTTCCACAAGGCTCCCTACAAAAATGTGCTGGTGCAGGGACTGGTTCAGGACGAAGAGGGCAAGAAGATGAGCAAGTCCAAGGGCAATGCCGTAGAGCCCATGGAGGCTTTGCAGAAATTCGGGGCCGATTCTCTGCGCTGGTATTTCTATACCAATTCCGCTCCCTGGCTGCCCAGCAAGTTCCATGAAAAGGCTGTCATTGAGGGGCAGAAGAAATTCTTCTCCACCCTGTGGAATACCTATGCCTTCTTTGTGCTGTATGCCAATATCGATGAATTTGATCCCACAAAATACGACCTGAACGACTGCAAGCTCACCGTAATGGATCGCTGGTTGCTGTCCCGGCTGAATACCGCCACAAGGGCAGTGGATCAGAATCTTTCCGCCTATGCCGTGCCGGAGGCCGCCAGAGTACTTCAGGATTTTGTGGATGAAATGAGCAACTGGTATGTCCGCCGCAGCCGGGAGCGTTTCTGGGTGCAGGGAGAATCGGAGGATAAAATCGCCGCCTATATGACCCTTTATACCGCTCTCGTTACCGTGGCGAAGATCGCTGCGCCCATGGCTCCCTTTATGAGCGAGGAGATCTACCGCAACCTGGTGTGTTCCGTGGATCAGAACGCCCCGGAAAGCGTACACCTCTGTGATTTCCCCGTTTGTGAGGAGGAGAGGATCGATACTGCTCTGGAGGCCGATATGGACGAGGTTTTGAAGGTGGTCACCCTGGGCCGTGCCGCCAGAAACCTTTCCGGCAGGAAAAACCGCCAGCCTCTGCAAATGCTGTATACCGACGCCCGCTCCGACCTGGGCGAGCTGTACCGTCATATTATCCAGCAGGAGCTGAACGTGAAGGAGCTTTCCTTCCTGACCGATCTGTCCGATCTGATCTCCTATACCTTCAAGCCCCAGCTTCGTCTGCTGGGCCAGAAATACGGCAAGCAGATCGGGGAGATCAGGACCGCCCTGCAAAACCTGGATGGCGGGGCCGCCAAAAAGGAGCTGGATGAAACCGGTACCCTGAAGCTTTCCCTTTCTGAAGGAGAGATCGCTTTGACCGAGGAGGAGCTTTTGATCGAGACGGCCCAGAAGGAGGGCTTCACCTCTGTTTCCGACCGCGGGGTCACCGTGGCGCTGGATACCAATCTGACCGAGGCTTTGATCGAAGAGGGCTTTGTCCGGGAGATGGTCTCCAAGCTTCAGACCATGCGGAAGGACGCCGGCTTTGTTGTTACCGATCACATCGAGGTTTATATCGACAACAATCCCAAGCTGGCGGAAATCTTTATGAAGTATGAAGAATCCATTCTGGGCGATGTGCTGGGTGAGGCCGTCCATTACGGGGAGCTTTCCGGCTATACCGCCGAATGGGACGTGAACGGCGAAAAGGCCAGCTTCGGTGTGAAGAAAGTATAAGGAAGGAACTTCCAGAAGCTTTTCCGATAGCCTGAGATAATGCAAACAAAAAACGGGCTGTCCGCCGATGCAAGGCGGACAGCCCGTTTTTTACCGGAAATAGGATTCAATTTAGCGCCCGGATCTCCCGGATTAGCGCTTCCGTATTTTCCTCCGTGGTTGCCCAACTGGTGCAGATTCGCACGGCGGTGTGGGTTTTATCCGTCTTTTCCCAGAAGGAAAAACAGTATTTTTCCTGAAGCTTCCCTAAAACCTCGTCCGGGAAGATAAAGAACCGCTGGTTGGTGGGGGAAGGGGCGTATTCCGGAAAACCGGATTCCCGGCAGGCGGCTGAGATTTTTTCCGCCAGGTGATTCGCTTTCTCACAGATCTCAAAATACAGTTCATCGGTAAACAGCGCTTCAAACTGTAAGCCTAAAAGCCGTCCCTTTGCAAGCATTGCGCCGTTTTGCTTGATGGCGTAACGGAAGTCCGCGTCCAGCGCGGGATTTGTAATGACTGCCGCCTCTCCGAACAGGGCCCCGCATTTTGTGCCGCCGATGGTAAACACATCGCAGAAATCGGCCATATCCGCCAGAGTGTATGCGGCTTTAGAGCTTGTCAGGCCATAGCCCATTCTCGCGCCGTCGGCAAAAAGATAAAGCCCCCATTTTTGGCAGACATCGTGAAGCGCCAAAAGCTCCTCCCGGCTGTACAGTGCGCCGTTTTCCGTGGGCTGGGAGATATATACCATTTTCGGCTGTACCATATGCTCTGTGGGAACGCTTTCACTGTAGTGTTCTTCACAGAGGGCGGCTACCTGTGCCGCGGAAAGCTTTCCCTCTACCGTACATGGAACGGATAGCACCTTGTGCCCGGTGGCCTCCACCGCGCCGGTCTCGTGAACATTGATATGTCCGGTCACCGGCGCGATCACTCCCTGATGAGGGCGCAGCGCCGCCCGGATCACCGTGAAATTTACCTGTGTGCCGCCGGTGAAGAAATGTACCCCGGCACTTTCCGCGCGGCAGGCCCTGCGGATCAGGGCCCGGGCGTGGCCGCAGTAAAGATCCTCCCCGTACCCCGGGGTTTGATCCAGGTTTGTTTCAGCAAAAGCCTCCAAAATTTTCGGGTGCCCGCCTTCGTTATAATCGCAGTTAAAGTAAATCATAAAAGCCCTCTTTTCGCATAATTCGTTTTTTCTATTGTAGCATCTGCTTGCCAGAAAGGCAAACGGCGGCTTGCGAAAAGCAGCTGGTTTCCATAACTTTTTTTCATTTTTCTGTTGACAAACCCCACAGCTCAGTGTATAATGCAAATCGTTGTAAAGAAAAAAACTTTACAGGCTGGCATTATACCGAAACCGCCAAAACGGGAGGGAGCATTGTGGCAAAGGATCTGAAAGTATCGTATTTGCTGGATTTTTACGGCGATATGCTCACCGAACCCCAGCGGGAAATGGTGGAGGCTTACTACAATCAGGATCTTTCCCTGGGAGAGATCGCTTTGGACCGGGAAATTACCCGGCAGGGCGTACGCGACGCCGTAAAGAGGGCGGAGCAGCAGCTTTTTGAAATGGAAGAGCGGCTGGGGCTGGCTCGGCGCTTTCAGCATGTGCAGGAAGCGTTGACCGCAATTTGTGACTGTGCTTTGAATATTCAGGAGATCAACGCGCAGAACGGCGGAATTTCCTCCATTGATGAAAATGCCGCGAAAATTCTGGCGCAGGCCCAGGAAATTGCCGATGAGGAATAAATTGAGATAAACCGTATTTTTCAGAAAGGGAGGGTGCAGCCTTGGCGTTTGAAGGATTGGCCGATAAGCTGAGTAATTCGTTTAAAAAGCTGAGAAGTAAGGGAAAGCTGACAGAAGCCGATGTGAAGGAAGCCATGCGGGAAGTGCGCCTGGCTCTTCTGGAAGCGGACGTCAACTATAAGGTGGCAAAGGAATTTACCGCCAAGGTAACGGAGCGGGCCGTGGGTTCAGAAGTTATGGAAAGCCTCACTCCCGCCCAGATGGTGATCAAGATCGTCAACGAGGAACTGACATCTCTGATGGGGGGCAGTGAAGAACGCCTGAAAAGCCCGGCTCATCCGCCGGCGGTGATCATGATGTGCGGCTTGCAGGGCGCAGGTAAAACCACCCATGCGGTAAAGCTTGCTCACACGCTGAAAAGCCAGGGGCACAGGCCCTTGCTGGTTGCCGGAGATATTTACCGCCCTGCCGCCATTAAGCAGCTGCAGGTCATGGCGGAAAAGGCGGGCGCCCCTGTATTTGAAAAAGGCACGCAGGATCCGGTACTGACCGCCCAGGAAGCGGTCAGACACGCCAGGGATTACGGCAACGACTATGTGATCATTGATACCGCCGGCCGGCTGCAAATCGATGAAGCGCTGATGGACGAGCTGCACAGGATCAGGGAAGCAGTAAGTCCCACAGATATTCTGCTGGTGGTGGACGCCATGACAGGCCAGGAGGCCGTTAATGTGGCCAAATCTTTTGATGACCTGCTGGATATCACCGGCGTGATCCTGACAAAGCTGGATGGCGATACCAGAGGCGGCGCGGCCCTTTCTGTCAAGGCTGTTACGGGAAAGCCCATTAAATTTGCGGGCACCGGAGAGAAGCTTTCCGATTTTGAGGTGTTTCACCCGGATCGTATGGCCAGCCGTATTCTTGGCATGGGCGATGTGCTCACTTTGATTGAGGATGCCCAGTTGAAGCTGGACGAGAAGGCGGCGGCGAAAACAGCGGAACGCCTGATGAATAACAAGTTGGACTTAAACGATATGCTGGAGCAGTTTCAGCAGGTGAAGAAGCTGGGACCGATCAAGGGGATCCTTTCCAAGCTTCCCGGCATGGGAAATAAGCTGGACGATGTGGATCTGGACGACAGGATCATGGATCGCACAGCGGCGATCATTCTTTCCATGACGCCTTATGAGCGTTCTCACCCCGAGGCGCTGGACGCTTCCCGAAAGCGGCGGATCGCCGCGGGCTGCGGCCAAAAGGTGGAAGACGTGAATCGGCTTTTGAACCAGTTCCGTCAGACACAAAAGCTGATGAAGCAGTTCGGCGGCAAGGGCAAGCGGCGGAAAATGCCGCCAATGATGGGCGGCGGATTTCCGGGCTTTTAGGAAAGCGGAAGGATGATCACTTTTTGGAAGATCACGGGGAGCCCCCGTTATCGATATTATCAAGCTCTAGTGGATACTTATTTTGGTAAGCTAGAATCAAAAATTGGAGGAAAGAATCATGGCAGTAAAAATCAGACTGAGAAGAATGGGTGCGAAAAAATCTCCTTTCTACCGTATTGTGGTGGCGGATTCCCGCTTCCCCAGAGACGGTCGTTTTATCGAGGAGATCGGTTATTATAACCCCATGGAAGAGCCCAGCGTAGTAAAGGTGGATCCGGAAAAGGCTAAGAAGTGGATCGAGAACGGCGCCCAGCCCACCGATACCGTAAAGACTCTGTTCAAAAAGCACGGCGTGATCTGATCTGAAAAAGAGACGGTTACCGCGTCTTTATTGCGTACAGAAAGGATTGAAAGCGATGAATATGCAGGAATTGCTGAAGGTGATCGCCTCGGGTCTGGTGGAAAAGCCGGATCAGGTATCCGTAACCGTGGAGGAAGCGGAAAGCGGCGCCACCGTTTATCATCTGCATGTGGCAGAGGACGACATGGGCCGGGTGATCGGCAAGCAGGGCAGGATCGCCAAGGCGATTCGTGTGGTCATGCGTGCCGCTGCTACCCGGGAAGACAAAAAGATCATGGTCGAGATCGACTGATCGAAAATAAAATGGGCTGCGCCTTTCTTTTCCCAAAAGCAGGGAAAAAAGAGCCGCCCTTTTTTATTTTGATCCGTTGGCAGGAAAAGGAGGCAGCGCTGTGCTCAAACAGTATTTGGAAGCCGGGCAGGTGGTGAAAAGCCACGGTGTTCGCGGGGAGCTTTGTCTGGAGCCCTGGGCGGATTCGGCGGAGTTTTTGAAGAAGATCAAGCGGTTCTGGTTTGATGAAGGGAAAACTGACGCGGGATTTGTCTCTTCCCGAATTCATCAGGGTCGGCTGCTGTTGACCCTTCGGGATGTGGATTCTGTAGAGAAAGCAGAAGCTCTTCGCGGGAAAATACTGTATCTGTGCAGGGAAGACGCCGGGCTGAAGGCGGGAACCTGGTTTTTGCAGGATCTCTTGGGCCTTGCCGCCATCGACGCCAATACCGGAAAGCGCTATGGAACCCTTCAGGAGATTTTTCCTACCGGAGCCAATGATGTGTACCGTATCGTAAGTGCGGAGGGAAAAGAATACCTGTTCCCGGCAGTGCCCCATATGATCCGGCGAATCGCGCCGGAAGAGGGCGTGATCGAACTGCTGCCGATCCCTGGGATTTTTGACGAGGAAGGAATAGAAGCTTGAAGCAGGCCTGTTTTGAGCTGGTGGTTTTGTTTTTCGGCATTTTATCGATCCATGTTTGCGTGTTTGTCAATAAGAAAGGATGCGTTTTGGCTGAATGAGACTGGATATTTTCACGCTGTTTCCTGAGCTGTTTCCCCCAGTTCTGGGAACCAGCATTGTGGGCAGAGCCAGAAAAAAGGGCATTTTACAGATCTGCTGCCACCAGCTGCGGGATTTTTCTCCGGACAAAAGAAATCATAGAGTAGACGATACTGTGTTCGGCGGCGGAAAGGGTATGCTGCTGACGGCCGAGCCCTTTGCCAGGGGAATCGATGCCCTTACAGAACATTTGGGAAAAAGGCCGCATATACTTTATATGTCCCCCAGAGGGCGGGTGCTGTCTCAGGCCGATGCCCGACGGCTGGCGTCTCTGGAAAACATTGTGATTCTCTGCGGACATTATGAAGGAGTGGACGAACGGCTTTTAGAGGAATACGAAGCCGAGGAGATCTCTATTGGGGATTATGTGCTTACCGGCGGTGAGCTGCCCGCCATGATTTTAGCAGATGCGGTAAGCAGAATGCTGCCCGGCGTGCTTTCCGACCAGGAGTGCTTTACGGAGGAAAGCCATTTTTCAGGGCTTCTGGAATATCCGCAGTACACCCGCCCAGAGGTCTGGCGGGGCAGAGAAGCGCCGGCTGTGCTGCTCAGCGGCCACCACGAGAATATCAGGCGCTGGCGGCGTGAGAAATCTTTGGAAATTACGGCGCGGAACAGGCCGGATCTTTTAGAGAAGGCGGAACTTTCCACGGAAGACAGAACGCTCCTGGAAAAGGAAGAAAAACTTTCCTGAAGGAACAGCGGTCTGTATAAGCGCGGAAAAAACAGCCGAAGCTGTTTTGTGAAAGAGATCAATTCCGCTACAGGATATGGCGCTGTGTCCGGGCTCAGAGTAACAAAGTGAGCAAAAAGTTTTCAACATAGTAAGCAAGTTGCACAAAGGGGCGGCTTGAAAATTTTGGGGGTCTGTTCAGGAATCCAAAAATCGGAAAACTGTGTTGACGGCGGCAAAATATATGCTATAATTGTATCAATTTCTGGTTGCTTTTCGTTCGTTAGACTGTTTTTTACAGCAGTCTGAAATCAAACTGACTTTTTAATGTGTAGGAGAGTGAAGCTGCATGTGCGCAAAGGAAGTTCTGGTTCAGAATCAGGTAGGTCTGCATGCCCGCCCTGCCACCTTTTTTATCCAGAAGGCGAACGAGTTTAAGTCTTCTATCTGGGTGGAAAAAGAAGAGAGAAGAGTAAACGCCAAAAGCCTGTTGGGCGTTTTGTCTCTGGGTATTGTCGGCGGCGTGACGATTCGTATTATTGCGGATGGTTCTGACGAGCAGCAGGCGGTAGATTCTTTGGTGGATCTGGTCAATTCCGGTTTTGCTGAGTAAGAACCTGCGTCTGCCGGTGCACAGTACGGTCTGTTTTCAAATCGTCAATAAAATGCAACGCTATGTCATGAAAGGGAACCGTCAGGGTTCCTCTTTCATTTTGTGAAGGCGAAGGCGTTAGGTTCTATCCGGGCCCGGCGGAATGTTTTTCGCCGGGCCCGGATCATTTTCAGGAAAAGGAGGCGGCAGGGCATGACAGAGCAGGAAGAAAAAAAGCGGGAGCTGCGGCAAAAGGCCATGAAGCTGCCGCTGCTTCCCGGCGTGTACCTGATGCACAATAAAGCCGGAGAAATTATTTATATCGGTAAGGCAAAGGCTCTGAAAAACAGGGTGAGCCAGTACTTTGGCTCAGAAAAGAATCACGATGAAAAGGTCAGGCGCATGGTTTCCAATGTGGATTGGTTTGAATATATTGTGACAGACAGCGAGTTTGAAGCCCTGGTGCTGGAAAGCAGCCTCATTAAGCAGAACCAGCCCAAATACAATATCCTGTTAAAGGACGACAAGGGCTACAGCTATATTCGAATCAGCGGCGGCCCCTGGCCCCGGATCAGCGAGGTCAAGAAGATCGAAAACGATGGGGCCAAGTATATCGGCCCCTATATGAGCTTTTGGTCTATTCGGCAGACTATTGATTCCGCCCAGAAAATTTTTAAGCTGCCTTCCTGCGGGCGAAAGTTCCCGCAGGATTTCGGCAAGGGACGGCCCTGCCTCAATTACTATATCAAGCAGTGCTGCGCTCCATGCCGGGGAAAGGTAAGTGAAAAGGAATATAACGAGGCCTTTCAGGAGGCGCTGGAATTTATCAAAGGCGGCAGCACCACCTCGGTGAAAGCGCTGACTGCCAAGATGGAAGAGGCAGCGGAAAATATGGAATTTGAGCTTGCCGCCCGGCTGCGGGACAGGATCACCGCCATCAATAAAATGAAGGAGCGGCAAAAGGTGGTGGCAAGCCGCGTAAAGGAGCAGGATGTATTTGCTCTTGCCCAGGGAGAAACCCACACCGCCTTTGAGGTGTTTCGTTTTACAGGCGGGAAGCTCAGCGACCGGGAAAGCTTTCTGACAGAGGGCTGCCAGCCGGATCCGGAGGCGCGTTCAGAGTTTCTGCGCCAGTATTACGCCATTCGGGAAAGGATCCCGCCGGTCATTGCCATGGACGGCCCGGTGGAGGATGAAGAACTGATCGCCCGCTGGCTTTCGGAAAAACGGGGAAAATCAGTAAAAATTGTAGTGCCGCAGAGGGGAGAACAGCACCAATTGGTGCAGATGTGCCGAAGCAATGCCGCCGAAAGCATTGCCCGGCATACGGGTACTTCCGGGCGGGACGCTTCCGCACTGGACGAGCTGCGCAGGCTTTTAGGGTTGGAAAAGGCCCCTGCCTATATTGAGTCCTACGATATTTCAAACCAGCAGGGTGCGGACAATGTGGCAGGTATGGTGGTGTTTGAAAATGGTCGCCCACTAAAATCCGCATACCGCAAGTTCAAGATCAAAACGGTGTCCGGGCAGGACGATTACGGTTCTATGCGGGAAGTGATCCGGCGGCGTTTTGAGGAATATCAAGCTCATCAGGCGGAAGGGGATACAGAGGGCTTTGGGCGTCTGCCGGATCTGATCTTACTGGACGGCGGCAAAGGACATGTGGCGGCAGTTCAGCCTGTATTGGACGAGATGGGGATCACCGTGCCTCTTTTTGGCATGGTAAAGGACGACAAGCACCGTACCCGTGCCATTGCCCAGACCGGCGGGGAAATCGCCATTAGCACCACCCGGCGGGCCTTTACCCTGGTATCTTCCATTCAGGATGAAGTGCACCGGTTTGCCATCGGTTATCATCGGCAGCAGCGCAAAAAGTCTTCCATTTCTTCTACTCTTACTTCCATTGAGGGAATTGGAGAAACCAGAGCCAAAGCGCTGATGAAATATTTCAAAACAGTCGCCGCGGTCAGCGAGGCAGATCTCAAAGAACTGGAGGAAGCGCCAGGTATGACAAAGCCTGCCGCCCTTCGTGTGTACCGCTTTTTTCATGAGGAATCGACAGAAAAGAAGGAAAATTCTGGGGAAATCGCGCCGAACGGTTGACAGATTGCCGGAATAATGGGATAATAGCCCTAAGATCGCCGGGCGCAGAAGAAAGGCGTTTTGTTTTATGCGTATCATTTCAGGTTCAAAACGCGGGAAAAAGCTGATCGCTCTGGAGGGGATGCAGGTTCGTCCTACCACAGATCGGGTCAAGGAAGCCCTGTTTGATATCTTGCAGTTTTCTCTTGCGGGAAAGCGGTTTTTGGATCTCTTTGCAGGCTCCGGCCAGATCGGATTGGAGGCGTTAAGCCGCGGAGCAGCCGAGGCGGTGTTTGTGGACACGCTTCCGGCCTCTATCCGGGTGCTGGAGCAAAATGTGGCCGCCGCCGATTTTTTGAAGCAGGTCCGCATCGTTCACAGGGATTTTGCCGCATTCCTTCAAAGCGAACGCACCTTTTTCGATATTGCCTTTTTAGACCCGCCTTATGAAACGGGTTTGCTGCAGCAGGCTTTACCGTTGGTGGTGGAACGAATGGCGCCTGAGGGCGTTGTTTTCTGTGAGCACCCTCGGGAAGAGGAGCTGCCCCAGCAGGCAGGGGACTTTTTCAAAAGCAAAGAGTATCGCTATGGAAGGATCATGCTTACATCATACCGCAGAAAGATTGACGGCGGAAAAGAAGGGGGTGCCCCTGTATGAGAATAGCAGTTTGTCCCGGCAGTTTTGATCCTGTTACCTTGGGACATCTCGATATTATCAGCCGGGCCAGCCGTATTTTTGACCGGATCATTGTAGCGGTACCGGTAAATCCCAGCAAAACAGCCAGCTTTTCTGTGGAAGAGCGTATGGAGTTGCTGCGCAGGGTATGTGAGGAAGAGCAGCTTCACAATGTGGATATCGATAAGGTCACGGGCCTGTTGGCGGATTACGCCAGAGAAAAAGGCGCTATGACCATTGTTAAGGGACTTCGGGCTATGTCGGATTTTGAATATGAATTCCAGCAGGCCCTGACCAATAAAAAGCTGAATCCGGAGCTAGAGACCATGTTTTTGGCAACCAGTGCGGAAAACATGTTTTTAAGCTCCAGTATGGTAAAGCAGGTAGCGGGCTTTGGCGGAGATATTTCTCATTTTGTGCCGTCCTGCATTCTGCAAACCATTAAGGATAGGCTGTGCAAAACGCCCTGAGTTTTGCGTATGCGGGGAATGGGGCTTTGCCGAAATTTTATAGAAGAACGCCGGAAACCAGGGCAATTTCTGAGATCGGGCGGAAGAAAGGAACGGGTTTTTAAGTATGAGCAACAATCAGTCTACCATTGAAGACCTTATTGAAGAGATGTACGACGTGCTGGAGAAAGGCTGGAAAATGCCTCTTTCCGCCGGAAAGGTATTCGTTGATGGGGAAGAAGTGCGCCAGATCCTGGACGAGATCAAGGAAGAGATCCCCACTGAGGTGCGCAAGGCAAAGGCCATTGTGGCAGATCGTACCCAGATCATCGATGAGGCCCACCGAGAGGCTGATTCGATTTTGCGCGCAGCCCAGGAAAAAGCAGATGCTTTAGTTGAGCAGGATGAGATCGTTCGGCAGGCGCAGGCTAAGGCCAATGAACTGTTGGCCCAGGCGCAGGCTAAGTTTAAGGAAATGCGGAAGGCCAGCAACGACTATGTAGAGGATCTGATGCGCAGAACAGACGAGTCTTTGTCGGAAAGTCTCGCAGAACTGCGAAAAACCAGACAAAACATCAAAGCTTCTCAGAGAAATTCACAAATATAAAGATAAGTTTTTAGTGAAATTTTACAATCCAAAAACGAACGAAGGTTTTCCCCTCACAAGATATTGTGAGGGGAATTTTTGTTCCCCTCGAAATAGTGCCGAACATAGATTCTATGCGGGCTTCTGCCCGAATTCTTCCTGTTTTTTACAGTTGCTTTTGAGAAAGCTGTAAGCTATAATAATGGTGTCAGGTGGTAGAAAGTGGGTAAAAGTTCCACATAGTGGTTCAAAAGTGGGGAGAGTGGACTGAAAAACTACTCCGCTCCCAAAACCTCTTTCCCGGCTGAACTTTTGGAAAGAAAAGGACAAGCGCGTTATGTTGATGGGCGAATATCAACATAATATGGATCTGAAGGGCCGGGTCACGGTGCCTTCCAAGTTCCGTGAAGACCTTGGGGACAAGTTCTATGTCAGCAAGGGCTTAGACGGTTGTCTTTTTGTACTTTCCAGTGAACAGTGGGAGCGCCTGGTAGAGAAGCTGGCGGCTCTCCCCATGGCCCAGGGCAAGAAGATCCAGCGCTATTTCTTTTCCGGCGCCGTAGAGGTAGAGCCGGATAAGCAGGGGCGTATTCTGCTTCCCCAAAATCTGCGGGATCATGCGGGCCTGGAAAAAGATGTGACCGTGATCGGCGCAGCAACCAGAGCGGAAATATGGGATACCGCCCGGTGGAACGCCTACAATGACAGCCAGACCGATGAAGAGGTAGAAGCCTCCATGAACCTCCTGGAGTTCTAAGCTATGGAGTTTAAGCATACGCCGGTTCTTTTTGAAGAAACGCTGGAGTCTCTGAAGCTTCGGCCCGATGGAGTTTACATTGACGGAACCATGGGTGGCGGGGGACACTCGGAAGCCATTCTGAAGCGTCTTACCACAGGGAAGCTCCTTTCCATCGATCAGGACCCCGACGCCATTCGGGCAGCGGGAGAGCGGTTGAAACCTTATCCCAATTCCATTATCGTTCAGGGAAATTTCTGCTGTATGGATGAGCTGGCCCGGGAACATGGAATCGAAGGGGTGGATGGGATCCTGCTGGATATCGGTGTTTCCTCTTACCAGCTGGATACACCGGAACGGGGGTTTTCCTACCACAATGACGCACCGCTGGATATGCGTATGAGTCAGACGGGTACAACCGCTGAAGATTTGGTAAACACCCTTTCCCAGCAGGAGCTTTCCAACATCATTTTCCGGTATGGGGAAGATAAGAACGCAAACAGGATCGCAAGCGGCATCTGCCGGGCCAGGGAGTCAGCTCCCATTGAAACCACCGGTCAGCTTGCCGAAATTATAAAAGCTTCTGTCCCTGCCGCAGTGCGGAGAGAACAGGGGCACCCGGCACGAAAAACCTTTCAGGCTCTGCGTATCGCCGTTAACGGTGAGCTGGACAGGCTTTCGGAAGGACTGCTGGCGGGCTTTTCCCTTTTGAAGCCGGGTGGACGGTTCGCGGTGATTACTTTCCATTCTTTGGAGGATCGGATCGTCAAGCAGCAGATGAATGAGTGGTGCCGGGGTTGCATTTGCCCGAAGGATTTTCCGGTATGTGTCTGCGGCAGAAAACCCCAGGGCGAATTGGTGTATAAAAGAGGCCTCACTCCTTCCGCACGGGAGGTAGAGGGAAATCCCAGAGCCAGAAGCGCACGGCTTCGGGTGATCGAAAAGAAATAGCGAATACAGTTTTCCGGAGGAGCGGGCTTTGGCAGTCAGCCGAAGCAGCCGGGTAGCGCCGGGCCGCCCCTCCGGGAGACAGGCAAATAAAGAAACTTTTTAGGAAAGAGGGAGAGAAACATGGCAAACCGTTCGGAAGCATATGATTTTTCGCTGTTTGAGCCTCGCTATGATAATACGGTTCCTGCCAGAGCGCCAAAACGGGAACAGCCCCAAAAAGCCCCGAATATTGTAGAGCTCCCTCAAAAGGAACTTGAAAAAAACGCAAAGCCGAAGCGCCACCCCCTTCGGGCCATGATGACGGTTCTCAGCTTTGCAGCATTTGTGGTGATCGCTGTAGCCATGGTATACAGCCAGGAGCAGCTTGCCGTATTGACGGAGCAGATCAACGCAGCCAATCAGGATCTGGCGGAAAGCCAGAGCCTGGAGGTGCAGTTGAATATGAGGGCGGCGCAAAAGATGAACGGTTCTGAGGTGGAAAAATATGCCGCCAATGAACTGGGAATGAGCAAGATTTCCAGCCGCCAGATCAGCTATGTGAACGTGGCGCAGCAGGATAAGGGGCAGGTAGTGCAGAGCGCACAGGGCGGTTCCTTGATCGACAAGCTTTTATCGACCATACGATGTTGGTTCGCTTAAGGATCAGCACGTTAAGAGATCAGAAATGAATTGCGGTAAGATATCGCGGTGGAAGGGAAACAGGAGGTGTCCGATTTATGAAAAAAGCAAAAAGAATGATCGCGGCGGCAGTGGTGCTTTTGGTGCTGATATCTGGTGCGGTAACGGTATATGCTGTATCTGCCGATAAAGGCGAAGCGGAAGCTTTGCCAAAGTCGGTCACTGCTGAATATGCCGCGGAAGAAATGGCGGTAGGGGATTATTACGCAGCCGGAAATGGTGACTTAATGATCTGAACGGTGCGTTACTGAACTTTGAATAGCACAGGGAAAAGTCCTTTGTTTTTTCTCAGTGGCATAAGAGCGGCCTGCCGGGAATATGATAAAATAACCGCAGAGCGGTTATCAGCGAGAAAGTCTGAAGCACGCAGTGCTTCCCTTTTGCTTCGCAAAAGTACCGCCTTTCTCAAAATCGGTTTTTATGATAAAATAACCGCAGAGCTAAAATAACCGCAAAGCGGTTATCAGCGAGAAAGTCTGAGGTGCGAAGCGCTTTTCTCGGAAAAAGTATTATGATAAAACGGCTGCGAATTGGGATCGATCAGTCAGCGGAACATCTGCGGATGAAAAGCCCCGGCGCCTTTTGGCTGGCTGGGGCTGGTCTGCGCGAAATGCTGGGTTACATCGTCTGCGGAAGGGAGGAGAGCCAAGAGGAATCTTGACACTCGATTTACTATTTGAAGCCTTAAAGATATATTTTCTGAACAAGGTTATAAAATGTATCATTTTTCAGGGTACATGATTATATACCGGATATCCGGTGTGGAAAGGATGGGTTTTGCAGGCAATTCTTGCCGGCAAAAGCAATGGTCACGAGTATGGCAAAGGGGACAACTGAAAGAATGACAAAACGTGCCAAGCTGCTGACCGGCCTGTTGGTCTTTGTAGGGTTTGGCTTCGTTATTATCAGTCTGTTTCGCTGGCAGATCGTACAGGGGGAAGAATTGCGGGCAAAAGCCATTGACCAGAGCCTGCAAAGCACTGCCGTGCCTGCCATGCGGGGGACGATTTATGACGCTACCGGCACAAAAATACTGGCACAGAGCGCCAGCGTATGGACGGTGGTGCTGGAGCCCAATTACCTGAAGAATGACGAGGCATTGCGGCGGAAAATTTCCTCCGGCCTTGCGGCAATTTTAGAAATGGACGAGGAAAAGATTTATGAAAAAACCGGAGAAAGCTCCTACTTTTCCTATTTGAAATGGCGGGTTGAAACAAATATCCGGGATGAGATCAACGAATTTTTGAAAGAAAATAAAATTGAAAATGGCGTGCGGATGATTCCCGATTACAAAAGGTATTATCCGTATGGTACGGTAGCTTCCAATGTACTGGGCTTTACCGGGTCCGATTCTCAGGGATTGGAAGGTCTGGAGCGCTATTACGATCAGGAACTGCGGGGTACCGCCGGAAGACTGGTAGCTGCCAAAAACGCGGTGGGAACCGATATGCCCTTTGAGTATGAGCAGTATAACGGCGCTCAGGACGGCAATAATCTGGTGTTGACCATTGATGAAACGGTTCAGAGCATTCTGGAAAAGTATTTGGCGGAGGGAATTGAAAAATACAAGGTAAAAAACGGCGCCGTGGCCATTATGATGAATGTAAATACCGGCGCGGTGATCGGCCTTGCCACCAATCCCAATTATGATCCCAACGATCCCTTTACCATTCAGGATGAAAATATGCTCAAGGAAATCGAAGGGCTTCCGGAAGCGGAACGGGAAGAGGCCACCACGGCAGCCTGGTATAAGCAATGGCGAAATAAGGCGGTCAGCGATACTTATTATCCTGGCTCGGTATTCAAAATGTGTACCGGCTCTATGGGCTTGGAAGAGGGGGTTATTTCGGAGGAAACCACCTTTACCTGTACGGGAAATATGATCGTGGAAGGCGTAAAGGACGGCATCGACTGCTGGAAGGACGGCGGGCACGGCACAGAGACCTTCCGGGAGGGCCTGTATAACTCCTGCAATCCCTGGTTTATCCATCTGGGCGATATGCTGGGAGCGGAAACTTTCTGTAAATACCGGGAAGCCTTCGGATTTACGGCGCAGACAGGTATCGATCTGCCCGGAGAATCCGACAGCTTGTACCACGATGTAGACGATATGGGTCCCGCGGAGCTTGCCACAGAGGCCTTCGGACAGAACTTCAGTATTACACCGGTTCAGATGATCACGGCCTGTGCGGCGGTGGCCAACGGCGGCTATTTGGTAAAGCCCCACGTAGTGGACCGTATTGTAGACAGCGAGGGCAATATCGTAAAGACCGCGGATTCCGGCTACCGGCGGCAGGTGATTTCGGAAAAGACTTCAGAATCCATCACTTCTATTTTGCAATACAATGCGGCTTCCGGTACCGCCAACGGCGGCTATGTGTCCGGCTATCGGGTGTGTGGAAAAACCGGAACCTCGGAAAAAATCGCCCAGTATAACGAAGACAGAAGCAAGGGCATGCAGTATATTGCTTCCTACTGTGGTTATGCTCCGGCGGAGGATCCGCAGTACGCTCTGCTGGTGTTTTTCGATGAGCCGGACGGCGCCAGCAACGGTGGACTTACCGGCGGAAACGCAGTGGCCGGCCCGATTTTCTCCAAAATTATGGGAGAAGTACTGCCTTACCTGGGAATTGAGGCAAAATATACCGAGGAAGAATATGAGAATCTGGATCTGGTTTCTCCGACCGTGACAGGGATTACGCTTGAGGAAGCTTATGCGCAGCTGAAAGAGCTGGATCTTGAATACAGCGTGATTGGCGATGAGGAAGATGGAAAAGCCATTGTGACTCAGCAGATCCCGGAAAGCGGTTCTCCTGTGCCCAAGGGCGGCAAGGTGGTGCTGTATACCAAAAATTACAGCGAAGAGGATATTGTGGTGGAGGTACCGGACTTCAAGGGCATGGATATTGCAAACGCCAATTATCTGGCGGGAGTCAGCCAGGTGCAGATCAGTCTCTCCGGCGCGGTGTCAGAGTCCGCCACTGTCAGCCTGCAGGATATTTCTCCCGGAGAAAAGGTAAAGCAGGGAACAGTGATCACACTGACCTTCCTGGATAATATTGATACGGAAACCTTTGTCCATCTGGACTGATCCTCAGTTAGAAAAAGAAAGAAGCAGTAAAGAGGGGTTTTGGAATGAGCAACAGTATTTTATTCACAGCGGCGTCGGTTGTGGCTTTCGGTATTACAGCTTTGCTTGGAAAGTGGCTAATCCCGTTTTTGCACCATCTGCATTTCGGCCAGACGATTCGGGAAATAGGGCCCAGCTGGCACAAGGGAAAGCAGGGAACGCCTACCATGGGCGGATTGATGTTTATCATCGGAATCACCGTGGCGGTGTGCGGCTGTGTACCGGTGTTCTATTCTCTGGGAATTTCCGAGACCCTGTTGATGAAGGTAAAGGTGTTTGCAGGCCTGGGTATGGCTTTGGCCTTTGGAGCCATTGGCTTTATGGACGATTACATCGGCGTGGTCAAGAAACGTAATCTGGGTTTGACAGAGCGGCAGAAGCTGGTGCTTCAGTTTGCGGTTGCCGCCGCTTATCTGGGGTCGCTGGCCCTGGCAGGCGGGAACACAGCTACCACCATTCCATTCCTGGGAAAAATTGATTTGGGCTTTGGCTATTATATTTTGGCAGCTGTTGTGATCGTGGGCCTGGTCAATGCTGTGAATTTTACCGATGGGATCGACGGCCTCAACTCCAGCGTGACCTTTTTTGTGTTTCTCGCCCTGGCGTTGTGCGCCGGAATCCGCTCCATGACCGGCCTTTCCGCTATGGGGTTGGCATCTGCCGCCGCCTGTATCGGGTTTTTGCTGTGGAATTTCCACCCGGCCAAAGTGTTTATGGGTGATACCGGCTCCCTGTTTTTGGGAGGCATGGTTGCCGCTCTGGCCTTTGGTGTGGATATGCCTGTTTTGCTGCTGCCTATGGGTTTGGTGTATTGGGCAGAAATTCTTTCCGTGGTACTGCAGGTTACTTACTTTAAGGCTACCCATGGAAAACGGCTGTTCAAAATGTCACCCATTCATCATCATTTTGAAATGTGCGGCTGGAGTGAGGTAAAGATTTGCGCTGTATTCGGCTTTGTGGCCCTTTTGGGCGGCGCGCTGGG
>CAMVYG010000019.1 GCA_947171615.1 uncultured Clostridia bacterium | reverse complement strand
ATATTATTGTTTGTGGGCGCAGAGCGGATTTTGCTGCTGCCGGTCTGATGGGAGTTCAATGGAAGTTTCATTTTGATTCTTGCATTTTTACTTGCAGCTTTTTGGCGTTGTGCCTGCGAACGATCATATTCCTGCAGCCTTTTGCCGGGGGTATGATACTTTCTAAGTAAGGACAGGAGGAAGTACCATGGAGAAAAGAATTTGGAAACGTCTTCTGGCGGTGCTGCTCAGCGCGGCGCTGCTGCTGGGGACCATGCCCACCGTATTGGCGGCGGAAGCCGAAAGCGGTGAATGGACCTGGAAAGAGGCGGACAACAGCACGGTAACGGCCACCCTCGGCCGGGAACCGATTGTTGAGGAAGAGGATGAACCGCCCTATGAGGACAATGAGGTCGTCCGAGCCTCTATTGTTCTGGTGGACAAGCCTACTTTGGAGCGGTTCCCCAAAGCGGCGGATGCGGATATTGCGTCCAATACTGCGGCGAAAGACTATCGCAGCAAGCTGGAAGCTCAGCAGGACGCTATGGCAAGTACCATTTCAAGAGAAGTTTTGAATGGGAAAAAGCTGGACGTCGTCTGGAACCTGACTCTGGCGGCCAATATTATCTCCGTCAATATAGAATATGGTAAGCTGGAAGAGATCAAAGAGCTGAAGGGCATCAAAGACGCGTTTGTGGAAACGCGCTACGATCCGGTAGAGGCTTCCGGGGGCACCGCTGACCCTCAGATGGAGATCTCCAGCGATATGACCGGTACCACCCAGGCCTGGAACAACAAGTATAAGGGCCAGGGCATGCGTGTGGCAATTATCGATACCGGTTTGAAAACCGATCATCAGTCCATGAATTCCGAGGCCTTTGACCACGCCTTGGCAGAGGATGCCACGGCCGATGGCAAAACGGTGGCGGAGTATCAGCTGCTGAGCCAGACGGAAATTCAGAGCAAGCTGACACAGCTTAACGCCTATAAGCGGGACGGAGCCAGGGTGACAGCTGCTCAGCTGTACCGCACCACCAAAGTGCCCTATGGTTACAACTATGTAGACCGCGGTTTGGATATCACCCATGATAACGATACTCAGGGCGACCACGGCTCTCATGTGGCGGGCATTGCCACTGCCAACCGCTATCTGAAGGCGGATGACGGCACTTTTGCCACGGCCATGGACGAAGTACATATGACCGGTGACGCGCCTGACGCACAGCTTCTGGTCATGAAGGTGTTCGGCAAGAACGGCGGCGCTTATGATTCCGACTATATGGTAGCGATCGAAGACGCCTTTGTGCTGGGCTGCGATACCGTGAACCTTTCTCTGGGTTCCGGAAATCCGGGAACTGCGGCGTATGGAAGCGATGAGTACCAGCGCATTTTGGATTCCTTTGTTACGAAGAACACCCTGGTGGTTATGTCTGCCGGCAACGCTGGAACCTGGGCAGGAGAAAGCGCAGTAGGCGCGCTGTACAGTGACGACGCCAGCTTTGACATGGTAGGTTCTCCCGGCAGCTATACCAATACCTTTACCGTTGCCTCCGTGGATAACAGCGGTAAGATCGGCATTGGCTTCACTTATGGCAGCGGGACCTTGGTAGTTCCTAATGACAGCGTTGGAAACTTCAGCGCTTTGGATACGAGCCCCGATCAAACCGGTACTGCTCTTTCCTATGTATATATGGATTCGTTTGGCAAGCCGGAGGATTATAGCACCGACGTTACCGGCAAGGTAGTGTTTGTAAGCCGCGGTGAGACCAGCTTTGTGGAAAAGGCTGTGGCAGCCGCTGAAAAGGGCGCTGCCGCCTGTATCGTTGTGAATAACCAGCCGGGCGATATCAACATGAATCTGGATGATTTTGTAAACGCCGGTGGTACGATGCCCTGCGTTTCCATTACCCAGGCACAGGGGCAGGCTGTCAAAGCGGGTGGCGCTACCGGTACGATCACTGTTTTTGGCAAAGCCAACGTGATGGACGGCAGCGAAATTGCGCCCAATTACATCATGAGCGATTTCAGCTCCTGGGGTGTTCCCGGCGATCTGAGCCTGAAGCCGGAAATTACCGCCCCGGGCGGTAATATTTGGTCCCTGTTTGGCACAGGTACCAAAAATGATAAGTATCAGCTGATGAGCGGCACCTCCATGGCCGCGCCCCAGATTGCCGGTATCGGCGCTCTGGTAAAGCAGTATATTGAAACACAGGAGCTTTCTCAGGACGGTCTGACAGACCGGGCGCTGGCTCAGTCTCTTATCATGTCCACCGCTACGCCGCTGGAGGATGGAAGCGGAAAGTACCAGTCCATTCTGAACCAGGGCGCAGGCCTGGTGAACACCGCCGCCGCCACCTCTGCCGATTCCTATATTCTGGTAGACGGTCAGGAAGACGGTAAGGTAAAGGTGGAGCTGGGCGATGATCCCGCAAAGACAGGAAAATATCAGGTGAAATTCACCATCAACAACCTGGATAACACCGTCCGTTCCTATACTCTGGACGAGCAGATGTTTACTCAGATGCTGGTAACTGACGCCAGTGAAACTTACTGGGATCTCGGAACCCAGAATCTGGATTCTACCGTTACCTGGATCGTGGATCAGGTTGGCGGCATCGACTTCAATAACGATGGCGTAACCAATGTAGACGACGCCCAGGCCCTTTTGGACTATGTGGTAAAGGGTACGGCGCTGAAAAAGGATGAAGACAAGGCCGATGTAAACAAAGACGGCACGGTAAACACCGCGGACGTTACTCAGTTCCTTCAGGATATTGCCCTGGCTGAGAATGAAGCGGTCACCGTACCTGCCGGCGGTTCTCTTGCCGTATACGGCGAGATCACCCTGGACGCTTCCGCAGCCGAGGCTGTGATGGCCCAGGCTCCCAACGGCTTCTATGTAGAGGGCTATGTGAAGATCACTCCTGAGAACGGCGGTGATACGGAGCACCATATTCCCATGCTGGGCTGGTATGGAAACTGGAGCTCTCCCTCCATGTTCGACAAGGGCAGCTTTGCGGAGTATTACCATAATCCCGGGGAAGACCGCACTCCCTATCTCTTCAACGACTTTGACGAGAATGGTCTTCCCGCACCTCTGGTACAGAGAAATTTCCTGACAGTGAAGTTTGGAGACGGAAGCGGCCCCTATGCCTTTATCGGCAATCAGCAGCTGGATGACCAGGAATATCTGGAGGAGCGCAACGCGCTGAACAGCCAGAATGGCGATCAGCTTTATAACTGGAGCTTTGCACCTATTCGGAACGCTTCTGCCAGCCGCCTGACCATTACAGACGCGAAAACCGGAACGGTGTATAAGAGCCAGGAGCTGGGTGGAGTAACTGCCGCTTATTACTACGAGAAAGGCGGGATCTGGGATCGCACTGCCTTTAACGCCCCGGTTTCCTGGGCGGGCACGGATCAGAACGGTAAGGCCTTGAAGGAAGGCACCGTTGTGGATCTCGCTCTGACGCTGGTTCCCGAATACTATGTGGAAGGCAATACCGTGCGCTGGGAAGATCTGGATCAGGAGGCTGCTCTGACTACCCAGGTCACGATTGACAACACGCCTCCCGTTTTGAAGACGGTAGAGGGAACGGCTGTGGATCACGAGCTGACTCTTGAAGCGCAGGACGGGCAGTATGTGGCTGCTATCGCCCTCTTTGACGCCAGCGGCAAAAAGCTTTTGGCCGCGGCGACCCCCAACCAGACGGTGAAGGGCGCGGTTGCATCCGTAACGCTGGATGTAGAAGGCGTTGTAGGTAAAAAGTTCAAGGTACAGCTCTTCGATTATGCCAACAATATTTCCACTTACGATGTGGAATGCTCCGGCATGGATCCGGAGATCCAGGATCCCGATTATGCGTTCTATGATGATTTGAGCGGGAACTGGTATGGCGTAAAAGGCAATGACGTAGGCATCTATGCCAACAGCAGCTTTACCGCCGTGGCGGCTGAGTCTGTAAACGGTTATGTATTTGCGCTGGAGGATGCCAACGACTATAGAAACAACATTTACGCCGATGCTGTTAATCTGTACGCCATGCCTGTAGAGGATATGAGCAGCACCACGCTGGCTGCCTCTATTTCCCTGGGCGGTCATGCCGGCTGGGCGCAGGATATGGCCTATCATAAGGGAGAGCACAAGCTTTATGCTCTGATTTATGTGCAGGACGGTTCCGAGGAGAATCCTCCGCCCCATCTGTTCTGCGTTGATCCCATGAGCGGCGCTTATGAAGATCTGGGCAAGCTGGGGCAGAATACCTCAACTCTGGCCATTGATGACGACGGTAATTTCTATGGAATCGTCAATGTGGTAAATCCTGCGGATTACAGCCAGACCGGAACGCTCTACAAATATACGCCTGAAACCATGAACAGCCCTCAGGAAGTAGCGGTCAGCGATCTTATGGCTCCTGGAAGCTTCCAGTATGCGGCTACCGATTGGGTGGACGGCAAGCTGGTTTACGCCAGATTTGATATGGACGATACCTTTGAAGCGCCGCTCCATGCTATCGATGTGGAGGCCGGTACCTCTCAGGTGCTCCATGCGGATATGGGTATGCTCTGCCTGAAGGCGCTTTTCTCCACCAAGGGAGAGGACGGGGATCTGGATCTGGATGCCCCGGCTTCTGGGGCAGAGGCGGTTCTGCTCTCCAAGGATACAGCTTCGGTAATGAAGGGCTCCACCCTCCAGCTTACCGCGACGGTCACTCCCTGGAATCTTGCAAACCGTGAAGTTACCTGGAAGAGCAGCAATACCCGTGTTGCCACTGTAGACGCGGACGGCCTGGTCAAGGGCGTTTCTGCCGGTACGGTTACTATCACGGCGGCCAGCAAGGCTACCCCCTCTGTATCTGCTTCCTGCCAGGTTACTGTAAAGTCCATTGAGGCGGATATGAATGCGTTGATTTGGGATGAGGACGGAAAGATCTGGTGGTCCAAGTTCAACACCGGAAAGCTGCCTGCCTATACCAAGAATAAGGAAGTCACCACCAGTTTGCAGCTGGCTTCTGCCGCGAAGGATGGAAAGGGCGGCATGTACGCAGCTTCTCTGGATACAGAGAGTTTTGTCTCTTCCTTCTATAAGATCAATCCTACCACCATGGAAGCAACGCCTGCCGGGGAAACAGACGGCTGGGGCGTTATGGATATGGCCTATGCTCCGTCTTATGATCTTTATGCCGGGGTGTATGCCAGCAATGTGCTCCTGTGTGATCCCGAAGACGGCGGCCTGTACGGTGTGGGTTCTGTAAATTCACAGAATAAAAACCTGTACGGCGTGGGAGTTACCTATTACACCACAGTGCATAATACAAATTATGATACCGATGTGGACTATTTCCTGGTAGTGGATAATGGAGGAAACCTCTATCTCACAGGATTTGGTTATATTCAGGGAATCCCGGGTCTGGAGGAAGGCTTCTATACCTTCGGCGGACTGATTGACAACACCGGTTACACCACGGAAAAACCTTACTTTAACTCCCTGGAGTACACCGAGGCTTCCGACGGCAATCCCTACTTGTTCTGGAGCCAGTGGGACGGCGGAGACTATGTGAAGATGATCGCCATCGATGTGGACAGCGATGAGGGCGGCATCTATGAGCTGGGTACCTTCCCTGCCACCGTATGGCCTGTAGCCGGTCTGATGAGCGGTTCCATTCCCGGAAACAAGAAAGCGGCAGGCCGCTTGACAGAAAGCCTTGCCGATGCTGAAGTTGCCGATGCAGAGCCTCTGATGGTTCCTGAAAAGGCAGAGCTGGAAGGCCTTTTGAATAAGAATGCCAACGTGGCTTCCAAGGACGCCGCAGCCACAGCGGAAACTGATACGGCGGCTCCCTATGGAGCGCCCAGAGCAGCTACAGGCGCTGCCGCCGGAGAAGCGGTAGTGGATGCGGTCAGCAAGACAGTGACTGTGCCGGTGGAGGTTTCCGCCAGCAGCAACGGTCTCTTTACACTGGATTATGATAAGACAGTGCTCACTCTTGCGTCTGCCGATTACAGCGGCACCGCATTGCACAGCGATGTAAAGACTGCCGGAAGCTTTAAGGCCGGTTATGCCGATTTTGAGGACTTTACCGGAAGACTGGTGGATCTTACCTTTACCTATCGCGCACAAAGTGAGGAGCAGACTACAGATGTGACGGTGAAGGTCTTTGAGGACGGCGCCACCGCTACAGAAGAGCCTGTTGAAACAACTGTGACCGTTACGCTTCCCGCAGGGGAAAATACCACGGTCACTCCCAATCCCGGCCCCTCGGGAGATGATCCGGTTCATGACTGCCCCTCTGAGAAGTTTACCGATGTGGATACTTCCAGATGGTATCATGAGGCCATCGATTACGTGGTAGAAAACGGTTTGATGTACGGTGAAACCACGACCCGCTTTGCGCCTGATAAGGGTGTTACCAGAGCGCAGATCGTTGCCGTGCTGTACAGACTGGCAGGATCTCCCGCTGTAAGCGGATCCACACCCTTTAAGGATGTAAAAGCCGGATCCTATTATGAGGACGCTTTGGTGTGGGCCTATCAGAATAAGCTGGCTGCCGGTACCACCGCAACCACCTTTGCGCCCAACAAAACGGCTACTCGGGAGGAAATGGTATCCTTCTTCGCCAGATTCGCGAAGCTCAGCGGCGTGAACGTAGAGGCCAGGGGAGACCTTTCCGCCTTTACCGACGGGGGCTCGGTCAGCAAGTATGCGGTAGAGTCCATGACCTGGGCGGTGGAAAGCGGACTGATCCATGGCGTGTCCAACACCATGCTCAGCCCCAAGACCGTTTCCACCCGCGCAGCGATCGCGCAGGTCCTCATGGAATACAGCCGGAAATTTCCGGGATAAAACTTTCCTGTAAAACCATCCGCTAAGCGGATCGTGTGGAAGGTATAGCGGAATAAAAAACAGAAGCGCCCGACACTGCAAAGTGTCGGGCGCTTCTCTGCTTTTTACAGCCTTTCAGCAGTTTGAAATGATAGCGCGTGCGGGCAGATGGTACAGAGAAAGTATACCATTTCGCCGTACCTATTATCATTGCTGAACAGAAAACAAAGCTAGCTTTGTTTTCCTGGAAGAATCTCGACTAGAAGGAACCGGCGAATAAAAAAGGGCGTTGTATCCGCCAGTCGGGATATATCCGAGATTCTTCGTCACTTCGTTCCTCAGAATGACAGTGAGTAGTGATCGATAGATCATGATTTATCGCATATCATTCTGTAGGGCCCACAAGAATGGGGGGCATGCCCAGTACCGTTTAGCGGCAATTCATTGCCGCTCTGCCGATCTCTCTTCGGTATGAAAAAGGCAAGACAAACCAAAATGGTCTGCTTGCCTCGCTTTTTTTAAGAAATGCCCTTTAAAGACGCTGTTTCATTTTTTATACGGTTTCCTTTAGTCGGCGGTGGGGTCTGCCTCAACATCCGGCTCCAGCTGGATGTCCGTCTCTTCTTTGGCCATGCCGGCAGAAACACTTTTCATGATCTTCTTTTTCCAGCCGCCTCTGGCATAGGCAAAAGAGGTCAGTAATGCACCGATGACCCAGGAAATCAGAAGAGAGAGATACAGCGGCGTAGGTGCGCCAGACCCCTTAACTCCTCCGGCAGGACGGGTGAGAAGCTCCAGTCCATACGCCACCGGAACACGGATTACAACAGTAGTGATCAGGGAGATCCACATGGGGGTCATGGTATCTCCCGCTCCCCGCATGGTGCCGGAAAGGATTTGGGTAACTGCCATGGCAATATACCCTATCGCCAGGGTGAACATCATTTGCTGCCCCAGATTGATCACATTCTCTGTTTTGGTAAACATCTCCATCAGCCATCTGCCAAAAATCAGGATCAACGCTACCAGCGCTACAGAAACGCAAAGGCCCAGCTTCAAGCCTTTCTTCGTTCCCTGTTCCACGCGGTCAAGGCGTTTGGCGCCGATATTCTGTCCGGCATAAGTGGTCATAGCGGTGCCGAAGGTAAAATTCGGCATCATGGCAAAGCCGTCTACACGCATGACTACGGTATTTGCCGCAATAACATCACTACCGAAGGAATTGGTCAGAGATTGAATGAGGATCATGGCAAAGGAAAAAATTGCCTGTGTGACTCCGCTGGGCAGTCCCAGACGGATCAGCTGATATAACAAATGCTTTTGCGGGATCAGCGTTTTCGGCGTGATCACAAGAATATCCTTCATGCGAAGGAGCCTGATGATGCACAGCACGCCGGAAATTGCCTGGGAAATAATTGTTGCCCAGGCTGCGCCGTCCACACCCATTTGGAACCCCGCGACAAACAGGAAATCCAGAACAATGTTTAAACCGCAAGCCACCAATAGAAAAATCAGCGGCATAATAGAATCTCCCAGGCCCCGGAGAACGCCGGAAATAATATTGTAAAAGCCGCTTCCCATAAAGCCAAGGAAAATAATGATCATGTAAATACAGGAAGCATCGTAAATATCGGCAGGGGTTTCCAGCCACTTCATAACAGGGTGCGTAATCAGTGGACCCACTACCATAATCACCAGAGACGTCACAAAGGTAGCGGTGATGGTAGTGCCCATTGTTGCGGAAAGCTTCTCCTTTTCTTTCGCCCCGAAATACTGGGAAACCATAATACTGGCTCCCACGGAAATTCCCATAAACAGCACCAGCAGCAGGTTAATGATCGGCATGCTGGCACCGACAGCCGCCAGGGCTTTGTCACCCACATAGTTTCCCACCACGATCGAGTCTACCGTGCTGTACAGCTGCTGCGCCAGGTTGCCGATCAGCAGCGGTACGGAAAATTTCACCAGGTTCCCCATAGGGCTGCCCTGGGTCATGTCCTGTGCGCCAAACAGCGCGGAAATCTTACCTGCCATTTGCATTCAACCTTCCTCTCAAAAGATGATCTCTATGCGCTCTACCGCCGCATTGACGGATGTTAGAAGCTGTACCGATAGGAATGCTTTCCTATCGGTACAGCTTCTAACAGTGAAAAAAGGACTCCGGAGAAGCAAAGCGCCCCGGAGCCTTTTTTCACAACGAAAAGTACTCAGTTGATCCGCAGATAAAGGGCAAACATCTGCGCCATATCCGCTCTGGTCATCAATCCCGCGGGGTCCAGGAATCCGCCCTTCGTTTTCAGATAGCCGTTGGTGGCCGCCCAAAGCATGGCCTGGCGGGAATCTGCCACCAGCATATTGGAATCCTGATAGGCATGGTGCCTTCCGGCGTCGACAACCGTATCATATCCTCTGGCATGGGTATAGCGGTACAGGTACAAAGCCGCGTCTTCCCTGGTAACCAACTGTCCGGGATAGAACAGACCTCCCTGCAGGGGAACGATCTTCGTTCCCGCGGCCCAGGCCGCCGAATCGGCGTACCAGACGCCTTCCGCCGCATCAGAGGGATACAGGGGTTTTTCACATTCCAAATGGAAATCGGCCCCATAAATCTCCAGCCGCTTCAGCACCGAGACAAACATAGCCCGGTCCGTTTTCTGTTCCGGGGCAAACCTTGTTTTGCTTACTCCCTGCAAAATGCCGTTATTGGCCAGGAAAGCCACAGCCTCCCCGTAAGCTGCCCCGGCGGGGATATCCAGGAAAGCGGCAGGGTCTACGCTGGGCAGGTCCGGGCCAACCGGATTGCTGCCCTTGGCAAAGGTGACCTCCACTGTATTCTGCTCACTGGCAGCTTCAAATTCATACCGGGTGATGCCGCCCATGGACAGGCCGTTGATCACAACCTCTTCTACATGATAGCCGCTGAAGGCCGTGATCAAAACCACTCTGCCCTTATCCTCAACGGTAACAGTACCGCCGTAATTTGCAGTGATCTGCGGACGAAGGATCTCATCGAAACTCGGAGGAAGATCGCCGGAGCCATCCTGCTCCGCACCGGAGAAGATCTGCCCGGGCTGTACGGTGACCGCCCTTCCCTGAGCATTCAAAACCGTTACAGGAGACGAGCTGTGATTGACCAGCTGGGAAAGCGCGCCGGTCAGACGGATCGAGCCGTTATAGCCCAGGGGAGAAGCCTCCAGCGTCAGGGAGGCGTCGTTTCTGACCTCGATCACACCGGTGCCGGAAAGGGGCCCACGCAGTGTAAGGGCCGCGCCGGATTGAATGGTAATGCCGGTATTGGACATCACTGTGACGCCGGGAATGGAAATCTGCCCCGCAATGGTCAAAGGCGCGGAAACGGTGAGATCCGTGATCTGTGCCGGAAGGGTGATGGGTGCGTTTACCCCGCCGGAAACATAGGAAATATCACTGACTAATGTAGTGCTCACCGCCGCGTTCAGGGTCAATCTCTGTAAAGCAACTCCATTGAAGGCGTTGGAAGCAAGGCTGGTTACCGTAGTGGGGAAGGTCATTTCCTTCAGGCGGGTACAATCTGAAAAAGCCCGCGCGCCAATGGTTTTAATAGTTTTCGGCAGAGCAACCCCCTCCAGGTCAACTCCCTCCAGAGCGCCGGGCACCAGATCGCCTACCGCGCCGCCAATTTCTGTCACGGTATAAAAGCGCATATCGTCCGCGTCAAAGGCCCGTTCCGGAATGGTGTACACATCGGTATACCCTTCATAGGACTGCATATCGCCATTTTGATACAGCTTGACCGTATTGTCGCCGTCTTCCGGCCGCAGCCCGGTGATCACATAGGCAAAGGGCGGATTCCCGCTGGTAAAAAAGGCGCCCTTCATCCCGGCGGCGGAAGCCGACAGCCCCCCTATAGGCAAAGCGGAAACCAGCAGCGCAGCTGACAGAACCATACCGGCAAGCCTGGCGCAGCGTCTGTGAGTTGTCTTTTTCATAAGATGATTCCCTCCAAAAGTAATTTCAAAACACCATGCAAAGTTTCAGTATCAGCCATAGATAGATTTTAGTATAGCATAAAAACCTGCTTGGCACAATCCATTTCTCTATATTTCCGCAAAATTTTTAAGACGCCTCCCGGAAACGGCAATATTTGACAAGATTTGCATTTTTGCCGATACTCTGTTATATTTTAGGGTAAAGTCATTCTTTTAAAGATGCCGAACTATCAGGAAACGATCCAACGCTCAGGGCAATACCCTCAGCGGAATTTGCACGGTATTGTTCAGAAAAAACGTGTCTCAGGAGGAATAGTCATGCTTTGGAAACGATTTGCGCTCTACCTGCTTACCGCCGCCTGCCTGCTCTCCCTTTCTCCGGCCGCATTGGCCGCATCGGAGGACGAGCCCTCTGTTCAGGAGCCTCCTGCTTTCACAGAGGAGCTTCCCGAAGAAACACCCTCCGCTCCCGAACAGGAGGAAAATCCCGAACAGGAAGAACCATCTGAAGAAGAAACAGGGGAAGAAACGGAAAAGGAGCCGGAAGAAAAGCCCGGGGAAAATGACAAGCCCTTTTTATTCCTTTGCGAAAAGGTAAGCGACTTACTGGAAACCGAAGCGCACAATTCCTATGTTTCCGGTTACAAAAACGGTACCTTCAAGCCGGAGGGACGAATCACCAGAGCTGAAACCGCTCAGCTTTTTTACAGCCTGCTGAAGGAAAAGCCGGAACCGATCGCAAACTTCTCCGACGTACCGGAAAACGCCTGGTACAGCACCCAGGTTCGGACTTTGGCCTCTTTAGGCGCCATCAGCGGATACCCCAGCGGAGAATTCCTCCCCAACCGGAATATCACCCGGGCGGAATTTGTTTCCATTGCCGCCAGATTCAGCGCCCCGCTTACAGGAGAATCCGGTTTTTCCGATGTGGAAAAAAACAGCTGGGCTACGCCCGCTATTACCTCGGCCGTGGCGCACGGCTGGATCAGGGGTTATAAGGACGGTACCTTCCGGCCTGACGCCTCCATTACCCGGGCAGAGGCAGTCACCATTTTAAACGCCATGCTAAATAGGGTTCCCGATCCCAGAATGGTTTCCCTCTATTTTGCCGTGGAGTTTTCCGATGTATCCCGCTCTTACTGGGCCTATCCCCAAATCTGTGAAGCCGCTACTTCCCATGAATACACCCTGCAAAGCGGAAAAGAGGCCTGGGTTTTCCCGGACCGCTACGATGGCTCCGGCTGGGTCACGGAAGACGGCAGCACCTATTACCTTGCCGGAGAGGCACAGGAACCGCTAATCGGCTTTCAACATATCGGGGAATACACCTACTATTTCGATCCCAATTCAGGTAAGCTGCTGACCGGCTGGAAGGTGATAGACGGCAAACACTATCTTCTGCCGGAAAAAAACCAGGAAAGCCGCTCTTTAAAAATTGACGAGCTTTTGACCAGGGTCAATTACCGTGCCGCCCACCGCAGCTTTGAGGATATCCAGTATATCACCGTTCACTATACGGCCACTCCCGGGGATACCGCCCGTGGAGAATGCCAGGCTTTCCGGGACGTATACCGGGCAGCCTCCGCTCACTATTTTGTAGATGGCGGCGGAGCCTGGCGGTGTGTGATGGACCGGGATATTTCCTGGCACTGCGGCAACGATATTTATTACCACGATTTCTGCCGAAACGCAAATTCCATCGGCATTGAAATGTGCTGCCTGAAGGGAGACCCCTCAAACGCTTCCTCCGCCTATGACTCTGACTGGTACTTCTCGGAGCAGACCATGGAAAACACCGCGAAGCTGGTGCGGGAACTGATGATGCGGTACGGGATCCCTCTGGAAAACGTGGTGCGGCATAACGATGTTTCCCATAAAGTGTGTCCCGCTCCTTTTGTCAATGATTTTTCCGCCTGGCAGAAATTCCTGAATCGGATCAGCCAGAACAAAACAGACTACAAGGGCGCTTATCCCGCCCGGATCACCGCCTCCAGCCTGACCGTGTATTCCGGCCCCGGCACAGGCTACCGCGTCATCAAGAAGCTGAAGAAAAATGATGTTGTCACCGTTCTGGAGGAGCGGGGCAAGGACATCATCGGCAGCGGGCGCTGGGTCAAGATCAAGGAGGGCTGGATCCCCTATGAATACATTTCCAGGCTCTGATTTTTTGGATCTTAGATACTAGATTCTGGATTCTGGACAGTGGCGGCGTTACTGCCCCCCCCCGTCATAAAGTGGAGCAAATTATAAATTTGCTCCGCTTTATGACACCTGCCTTTTCAGGGGAGGCAAGAGTCTTGTACTGGTTTATGGTTTTGATCTCCCCGCCGCAGTATCTGAAAGACCAAAACGCCCTTTCTAACAACTAATTACTTATCACTAACAACTAGCCTACCGTATTCCGGGTGGGCTTCAAACCAGGTCACGGCATAGGAGCAGATCAGGCGGGCCTTTTTTCCTTCGCTTTGCAAGGTTTCCGCCGCTTCCCGCAGTAGCTGGTCGGCAATACCCTTCCCCCGAAAGGCAGGATCTACATAGGTGTGGTCGATCTCCGCCACGCCGTCCTCCTTTGTGGGAAATGTGACCTCTGCCAGCACTTTGCCTGCTTCGTCCAGGGCAAAAATACGGCCCGGTTCTCTTTGAAATTCCATGATGGCTTCCTCCTGTTGTCTTTTATTTTTTTTCTGAAAGGATAGATCTTTATGAAATGGCTGATCGCTTCGGATCTTCACGGCTCTGCTCCCTGTTGTGAGGCGCTGCTTGCCGCCTGCCGCAGAGAGGGGGCGGATAAGCTGCTGCTTTTAGGGGATCTTTTGTATCACGGCCCCAGAAATGATCTGCCGGAGGGCTATGCTCCCAAGCAGGTCATTGCCATGCTGAACTCCCAAAAGGATCAGATTTTCTGCGTTCGTGGAAACTGCGAGGCCGAGGTAGATCAAATGGTACTGGAATTCCCGGTGCTGGCGGATTACTGTTTGCTGGAAACTGCCGGCCATTTGATTTTCGCCACCCACGGACATCAGTACAATCTGCAAGCTCCCCCTGCCCTGAAGCCGGGCGACGTTTTGCTCCACGGGCACACCCATATCCCCGCGAAGGACAATTCCGCAGGCTTCTGGTACTGCAATCCCGGCTCCGTTTCCATTCCCAAGGAAAGCACGCCGAAAAGCTATATGACCCTGGAAAACGGCGTATTTCTCTGGAAAACGCTGGAGGGCACGGAATATGATTCCCTCACGCTCTAAGAGCCTGCTCATCATCCCCCCACACATGTCTTTTCGGCAATTATTTCGGGATAACTGCGTCAAAAATGTGCTCGAAAATCCACGATTTTTCAATCACTACTCACTGTCATTCTGAACCGCCAAAGGCGGTGAAGAATCTCGGCCAGCAGAAATCGACGGGTAATAAGGATTTTTATGCGCTAGTTTCTTCTAGTCGAGATCCTTCGGCATTCCATGCCTCAGGATGACAGCGGGTGGTAGTAGTTAGCTCGATAATTTATACACGCTGAGATTCTGAACACGCTTTAAAACAGCAGCGTATATTCCAGATTCTCCCATTTCAGCCTGCTGCCCACGTCTACTCCCTCAGGCAGCAGCGCCATGGCGATCATCATCGGCTCGCCGGGCTGCTCCGTATCGGTACGGCGGAGATAGGCATATTCTCCTACAATTTCTTCTATGATATACTCATAAGGCCCCATAAAAATCACCTGCGGCTTTTTCCGGTTTTCCCGGGAAAAGCCTCCTTTCTTTTTTCTGAAAGAAATGCGGCCTTTGGAGCGCGCTGCCCCAAAAGCCGCAGAGAATTCGCATGAAAACGCCTTTTATTCCCCTACCGGGAACAGGGGAAGCTCCTCTAAGAAGATAATATCATCACGCTTGGCGGCGTCGCCTTCCGCCAGGATCGCGGCTCTGGCCACGATAGTACCTCCGGCCTTCTCCACCAGCCGCTCTATAGCGGAAAGAGATTCTCCGGTGGAGATCACATCGTCTACGATCGCCACCCGTTTCCCTTGCAGCAGCAGAGCGTCCTTGCCGTCCAGGCAGAGGGTCTGCTTTTTCTGGGTGGTGATGGACACCACCTCGTCGGTCAGGGGCTTGCTCATATAGGGCTTTACGCTTTTCCGGGCCACGATGTAATAGGGCAGTTCCCGCAGGCGGCACAGCTCATGAACCAGGGGAATTCCCTTGGCCTCCGCCGTGACGATATAGTCCACCTGGGGCAGCTTTGCCTCGATCAGGGGAGCAGACTTTGTGACGATCTCACAGTCTCCCAGAATCACAAAGCTTGCAATGCACAGAGAGTCCGATACCTGCATAATGGGGAGCTGACGGGTAACGCCAGCCACCTCTAACGTATAATACTGTTCCATAAAAATCACCTATTCCTTTTTTTTCGGGATTTGTGCCGGTGGTTGCAGCCGATTGCCGCTTTGCCTGTTGCGGCAAAGGCACAAAAACGGTGTGTGAAAAAGCATTTTTTCCAAAACGGGATCACAGCGCGAGGCCGGTCCAGCCGATCAGCAGCTTCAGGGCAATGCCTGCCAGCATACCGAAGAAGGGATCGAACACCGCGGTGACAGACATGGTGACCGCCGCGATCACAGAGCCGCCCGCCTCTGCTGTGGCAAAGGCCGCGGCGCCGTCTCCGGGAATGGTGACGAACGCGCCCAGAATAAACAGGAACCCGGCAATAGACTGGCTGGGGACAAACTTTCCGATCTTGGGCAGCAGGCCAAAGAAGAGGATCAACGCCATCACAGCCATCATGATCACGCCTGCCCAAACAGCATGAGGCGCCGCGCCGGTGGCGGAAATAATGGCCTCTACCGGGCCGCCGCCGAACAGGGCGCTTACCGCGTCAGCCAGGCCGGAATACACGGTGAGATGATCTACATTCATATTGGCGTTTGCCATGCCGCCGGTGATGTTGCCAAAGGCGATATTCGCGCCGATGGTCAGGCAGGCCAGGGACAAGGCGCCCCGGATCACGGAAGCGTTTACCGTGGGCTTTTCCAGCTTTAACCGGCACATTTTTTCAGAAATAGCGTTCTCTCCCAGCTCCTGCTTGGCAAGCTTTGCCGCAATGCTGGAGATAATCAGAGAGCCCACAATGGTATAAACCAGGGCGTTGGCGGGGTCAAGAGCCTTTGTGAGCAGATAAATGATCACAGCGGAGGCCACGGAGATCCAGCCTACCAGGGAATTCTCCTTGACCATGCCGAAGGCCACCTTCACCAGCATAAAGCCAACGCCTGCCATCATGGCATGCACAATGGCGTCTCCCGCAAAGGCGGTAATGGCGGAAAGGGCCCCGGTCAGGCCCAGCACCACCATGATCAGGCCGCCGAACAGGATCATGGAAAGCCTGTCCTTCCTAGTTTTTCCCATATTTCCGGCCAGAACAATGGTCTCCGCCTGGAAGGAAATGGGGGCCACCGAGCCCAGCGCGCCGCAGGCCACCGCGCCTACCGCAAAGCCCAGGGCCGTGGGAACGGAAGCAAAACCATAGCTCAAAGCCAGCAAGCCCTGAGGAATGCCGTTGAGCACCACGCCGATGGCAGCCAAAATGTCTTGAATGATCTCCACAACAATGCACCTCTTTACAAATAATTTGATCCTTGGACCAAAATTTAGTTTACTGGAAATTCCCGGAATTTTCAAGGGTATCTCCTCAAAAAATTCATCTCTTGACAGAAAAATCTTTTCCGGGGATAATGGAGAAAAACGAAGAAGAAAAGACGCAGTTTTTCTTTTTCAGGGAGGATAGTGTGAAAAATGCTTTTTCACACACCGTATTTGTGCCTTTGCCGCAACAAGCAAAGCGGCAATTGGCTGCGCCAACCGGCACAAATTCCGAAAAAAAGGAATGGAGGATTTTTATGGAGCTTATCACCTTTCAGCTGCTATCTGGTTCCGGTGCTTCCGTTACCGGTTATCTGCATACCCCTATTTGGGAAATGGAGGTGCGCAGAGAACAGTTTCCCGCCGTTGTGGTCTGTCCGGGCGGAGCCTATGCCATGGTTTCGGAGCGGGAAGCGGAGCCCATTGCCTTGCCCTTTTTCGCAAAAGGGTACAATGTTTTTGTGCTCACCTATTCCACCGGAAAGAAAGCGAAAGACTTTCTGCCTCTCAGGGAGCTTTCCGAAACTCTCCGAACCATCCGTTCCCGGAAGGAATGGCGGGTGGACCCGGAGCATATCGCGGTGTGCGGCTTTTCCGCCGGAGGGCACCTGGCCTGTTCTCTGGGAACCATGTGGGATGACCCGGAGCTTTTGAAGGTGTATGACAACCACGGTGGGGAAAACCGCCCCAACGCCATGATCCTGGGCTATCCCGTTATCACGGCGGATGAGTTCGCCCATGTAGAATCCATAGAAAACGTCAGCGGCTGTAAGCAGGGGACCCCGGGCTATCAGTACTTTTCCCTGGATCAGCGGGTCAGTGAAAAAACCTGCCCCGCCTTCCTCTGGCACACCGCCGAGGACGACTGCGTTCCGGTGGAAAACAGCCTGAAGCTGCTGCTTTCCCTGCAAAAGCACAAGATCCCTTACGAAGCTCACATCTTTCCCACCGGCTGGCACGGTATGTCCGCCTGCACAGAGGAATCCGGCAGCCGGGACGACTATAACGCCCGCTGGCTGGATCTGGCCATTACCTGGCTGAACAGGGAATTTCAGCACCAGCCGTAGCTTTGCCTGCTGAAAGCCTTTTTGCAGCATTGAGATAAAAAACACAGAAAAAAGCAAGCCGGTTTCTTTCTGCAAGAAACCGGCTTGCTTTTTCTGTCTCCCACGTTTTATCTCACAGGCCAGCAGCATTGTATCAGGGATTTTACAGGGCACAGAGTTCTTGACAAAGTTGGAATAAGTTGTATAATAT
>CAMVYG010000018.1 GCA_947171615.1 uncultured Clostridia bacterium | reverse complement strand
ATCAAACTGAATTGGCTGACTAAGCCTTGACTTTGTTTAGTAATAGTAATAAAATGAATCTGAGGTGATTTTATGGATACAAAAATTACAGAACAAAAGCCCGTTTACATCCCCAAATGCCCTACCTGTGGTTCACCTGACATTAAAAAGATACCCAAACGCGAATCTCGTCATCCGTTTGCAAGCGAACTCGGAGAACCAAACTATACTTTTAAAACCTTTGTCTGCAATAACTGCGGCTATGCTTGGTAATTTTTGTCACCTGCATACCGCTCATTTTGCACCCGGAAAATTCCGGGTGCTTTTCTTTTGCCTTTCTGACCCTCGAGGCGGGGAGTCTGTACGGACAGGAGAAATACCTCTAAAAAGCCATAAAAGCGCCATTTTGGCCCCTTAGAATGGAAAAGAGGGTTATTCCCCCCCTTTTTTCGTTTTCCCCCATCGTTTTCTCGGCAGTCCGTTTGCCTACAGTTTGGAATACACCATGCCGATACTGGGAAAAGGCTTTCCCATGCGTAAGGCCGCATTGTACCGGCCACCTAAGATACTCTCTGACCACTCCCCTCCGATACTCGGAGCGGGTTAGGTGCGGATCATCCCAAATCCCGGTCTTCTTACTTCCAGCGGCAGCATACTGAGCCTAAGCGAACCTATATGCTGCCGCCTACCCTTTGGCATTACCCATTGCCCCTGCCATGTCGCCACGACAGGTTAGTAACCGGAATTTCTGGGGAGTTTCCCGTCCAGAAACGATGAAAAAAGGAGTATGTTTCTTACACATACCATTTCAGGCTGTTTTCTTCGCATTCCCTTGCCGGGCACGCCATTTCTGCGCACGGCTCGTTCTGTGTTACCACTGGAATGCGGCGGGCATATATCGTCTACCCGCGTCACCGATGCTCTTTTTCAGGCTGGAAGACGCCTGCTCTCCAATGCCTTTGATGATTTTCGAGAAACCGTCAGTCGCCTTTTTGTCTACCTGTATATCGGAAACCTTCAGGCTGGTTTTTTCCACACTGGCTTGCAGGGCCTTGGAAAGCCGCTGGCTCTCCGAGGCGATATCCCCGTCATTCAGCTTGAAGCCTATTGTGATTTTTGATTTTGCGCCGATCTCCTGAGAAAGCCTGCTAAGCTGGCTTTCCAGCTGCTGCCGGGAAGCCGCTTCGTCCAACGCTGCCGTTACCGGCATTTGTTTGCTGTCACTCAATAGAATCACCTCTCTCGTGACGTTTCATGGTGTTCATTTTTGTGGTTCGCTTTCCGTTTTCTTTTCCTTCTGCATTGAGGAAACGGCGTCCGTTACCGCATTTCCCAAGATCTCCCGGACAAATTCCGCCAGCGGAGCGGCAGAATTGCGGTAGTCTACCATTTCCTCCACCGTATCCTCCAACTGGAAATACTGGGATTCGTCGATCAGCTTGCGAAGCTGGGGGTAGAAGTCCTCCTGCTCTACCAGCTGCATGAATTTGTCCGGCTCCAGCGAACCGTTGTAGTCCGTATAAAACTGTACTACCGTAGCCGCCAGCGCGTACTGCTTCAGATAAGGTTTGTACATTCCTCCCGTATACAGTGCGTTTACAGCTACCTCCGCTGCTGCGCCGAACTCCGCAAAATCAAGACGCTTCCTGACTGAAATGGTTTTCTTCTGCCCACCGGAAGCATAGGTAAGCGTACTGACCGCCTTTTGTGTGTCTGTTTTTTGCATATTGCATTATCCTTTCTGAAAGCAGGGAATAAGGGCGGCGGGGCATTCCGCCGCCCCCATTCGTTTATGCTATTCTGCTTTTTCCTGCCCGGAGCCGCCGTCTTTTTGGGAACGCGCCGCAGTCACCTGTTCGAGATATTCCATGCCGCACTGGGGCGAACAGGCTACCTCTCTCCAGTTGAACATACCAAGCTCCCGGCTGGTCTTATTGCAGGGCGTGAAGAGCTTCCCACACACCTTGCAGGGCACCTGACGGCTTTCTGCCATCAGGCGGTTTCCTCGTCACCGAAAACGATCATATCCCAGAACTTGGTGCCGCCGCGGCCGCAGGCGGAAGCCAGGCTGGTGCCCTCGAAATTGTGGACGGTCTGCTCGGTGCCCATGGTCAGGTCGAAATTGCCGGAGAAATCCACATAGGGCAGATAGAACTGCACGTGGTACTCGTTGTGGCACTTGTCCTCGGCGGTAGCGTCCACATACAATTCCAGCTTCTCGCTGTACTGATCGGACACGTTGGAGACCACATCGCCGGTCACCTTGCGGTCGTACCAGCATACGATCTCATCGCCCTCGGCAATGTCGCCCTCGGCGAAGGTGATCTTCTTCGTGGTGGGATCATAGGCAAACTTGCCTGCCGCCGCCGTTGCGGCCTGGGTCAGCTTCTTCTTCTGGGTGCCGTTGGGGTTCTTGACGAAAACAGTGCCGATCTCATTGCCGGCGGTGCCCACAGCAGCATAGCGGGTGGTGGCCTCCGTGCCGGAAACAGCCAGATAGTCGGCGATCTTCACGGTGGTTTCCTTGGTTGCACCCTCGGTGCCGGTATTGGCGGCCATCAGTGCCAGAGACACCATGCCGTTGGCGCCGGAAACCTTGACAGCCTTATTCTTCTTCAGGTTGCTGAGAGTACGGCCGCCCTTGCCGGTCAGGGGAGTGGTCTCCTGAGTATTGGAGATCGTGGCGTTCTGGAGCTCATCCAGAACAAACTTCTGCTCGCCGCCATTGATGCCAAAGGCAGTAATGGTGTCGAGGCTTGTGATAGACAGTTCGTTGATGTTCATTGCGATACATCCTTTCTTTTTTCTTTTCAGCGATCACTCGCCGGTCTGATGAATGACAGGGCCATTTCATCGAGTTTGGAGGAATCAATTTTACCGTTATAAACGGCCTGTAACAGCGCATCGGCATTCCGACCATGCAAGAGCTGATTGACGCTTCTGTGAAAGCAGTAGATATTCAGCTCCCGCACGCCGGTATAGTCGTATTTGAAGTCATGATGGTTTACCATAGCCACTACCAGATCCTCCAAATACTTTGTTTTCGGCTTATTGCGGGAGCGTTTCCGCTGTTTCCGAAGCTTTTCCAGCATATACTTTTTGCTTTCCTGATTTCCGGCTGTCTTTTCCGTTCGCTTCCAGCCGTGGATCAACCGAATGCCATCGGCAATCTCCCTTTGCAGCAGTTCGTCGATAACAAGCTGTTGTGTGGAGTCAAAAAGGATTTTGTCCCCATCGGCTTTTTGTCCGAACTCCATGTGGGACAGATCCGCCGGACCAAACAGGAGGGAGAGGTCCTTATTGCGGTATCCGCACAGGGTCAGAAAGAACAGCTCAAACTCGCTGATCTCCTGATAGTCAATGCCCATATCGTCCAGCCAAAGCTGAGCGTCATAGGGAACGCTGGAAAAAGCCTGTGCCATGCCAAAATAATCGTCTTCGCCGAAGTCAAGGATCTCTCCAACCGTGGGAATGCGCAGGGAAAGCGTTTCGGTAATGGGAAGGTCTGACGCCAATAAAAGATTTGTGTTTTGCATCGCCTGTCAGTCCATTACTGTTGCTTCAAAGATCATGCGCTTCCCACGATACCCCGGAGCGGGACGGAAGGGGATCATGGAAGCAAGCTTCAAGGGTCTGGCATGGAAGGTGTGCCCGTTTACGATCTGATAGGCTTCCTGAGCAAGTAAATCACAGCGGCTGCCCTCATCTGCCTTCAAATCTTGCTGCCGGGCATAACACCAAACGATCACCTCAAGTCTTTTATAGGTTTTCACCTCTGTGCTGCGCACCGCAGTGTCGATACACAGAAAAGCTCCTGTTTCCTGAGCTGCGGCGGCATCGTACAGAAACGGAAATATCCGTCTGTATTTCAGATCCACACTGTCGCTCTCTGCTCCCAAAAGCGTTCTGATTTTTGGAGACTCGCAAAAACACTGTATAAACGACTCCTTAAACGATGTCAACTCATTTGGTTCCACGACTCTTCACCTCCTTCCATCTTTTTTGATTGCTCAAAAGCTCTCAGAGTCTTTTGAACAACCAAATATTCCTCGGCAAGCCTGCGTTTCCTTCTGCCCTTGCTCTTCTTCCGGCACAGCGTAGTGATACGCACACCGGGAAGCCTTTGGCGCAGGTAAGCAGCTTGTTCCTTTGTCACTGGGATCATTCTGTCCTTCCTCGCCTTCCAGACCGCCATGGGGCGGCTTTTCTTTTTCCCTCCTATATCACCAAACTTTCCAATGGCAGAAATCCGCATAATTCCTAGCCTTTTTGGCTGTCAAGATAAAATTTTTCTGTTTTTGGTCCCTAATTTTTTTTGCCGAAACCGAATTCCGAAGAGTTCGATCTGTCCTTCGGAAAATGGCTCCAGCAGCGAGACCGGCTGTACCGATTTCTGAATCAGTTCGTAAAAAGAAGCATTCGCTGTACCGAACAAGGTATAAAACAGGTTGCGGGAAATATCCCGGTTTTCTTCTTCCTCCCTGGCGTTCAGAAGGCGGTACATGGTGGAGGGGTTCATTCTGAGTTCGGCTATCCGGCAAACCATGGTTTTCTGAAGCTCTTGGGTGATGAAATATTTCTTTTCACGATCCATTTCCGCATCGTCCAGACTCCATACTGCCTGGATCTCTTTCTTATTCTCTTTTACCGCTGCCAGCACACGGTTGACCTGCCGGTAGTTCACTTTCGTACAGTCAGGGTTTGCCGACTTCAGGGTACTGGAAAAGGGGAGCAAATCTTCTTTTAGAATGGGACTGCGATAACGGTTCAAGGTGTGCTGCAAATAATCCATCGATGTTTTCCGGAATGCGTATTTCTTACGTTTGTTGTCATAATAGCCCTTGCTTTTTGCCAAGAACCCAAAGAAATTAGGCTTTATCTCACGACCCTTTCCATCACTTTCCCGATATTTCATTTTAATCCTTTTTAGTTCCGCCCCGCTGTCTATCGCATATTCTCGTTTTGCCTTGTCGATTTCAATATTCGACAAAACATCCAGAATGGAAATGTCATAATATAGGGGGCGAAGATCGCTGATAGGAATCCCGGAATTCACTCTGTCCCAAAAAAGCGAATTCAGCTCCTGGGACAGGTTTACGATTTCCCCGATTCGATTAACACTGGTGCGAGTGTCCAACTCAGCTTTTTCTGCCGGATTATACCGGCGGGTTATTTTCTTTGCTGGCACACAGCTTGTGGGAACGGCAAAGCTTCCGTAGTTCTTTTTCGCAGCTTGCAAAAGAATGGGCTCATCGGTGAGTAAAACGGAATCGGAATCAAAGTCGCATCCGGAAAGACGTGACAACAGGTTTTCCCCGATACTGTTGACGCAGACGATGGTGTCGGTCAGATTCAAATATCGGTCGATCTCTAAGTTGGGAAGGTTTGTAGCGATCCAGAGATTTCCCATGGTAATATGCGGAGAACGGCAGCCAAGGATCTCCTGCCCCGGCGCAAATCGCTTGGAATAAACGGTTCCTTTCCCAAGTTTAGATTCTCCGTCGAAGGTGCCAATCGCGCTTTGCAGCATTTCTATGGGATTTCCGCAAAGCGTGGAATAATTGCCATTGACCAGAATATGACCGCATCGCAAATTCCTTGTATACGCCTTTAGCGCCTCCGTTCTAAAGTCGTGATACAGCTTTGTATTTGTAAACGCTTCGTTGATTCCCAGAAGCTTGTACACGATACCATTTTTCGTCAGAATCGGGGTATCCTCCCATTCAATTCCCCTGTTCATACCCACATGGCATCGAAATACCGCCGGATCGGTTTTCAGTTTTTTCAGGTATTCTAAGGAAGGCCGCATTACGGTATCAATCTCTTCTTGCTTCAGGTGAAGTGTATTTAGCAGCTGATAATGCAGCTGTACCAGGCGCCCATCAAAAAAATGGGTGGGCTTATCGTACTTGACCACGCCGAAAGCGGGCTCCAGGGTATCCAGCCAATCCTCTAGGCTACCGAACTTCAAATATTTTATGCTGCTGGGGGTAGTAATCAGCAGGATCTGGGAAATCCACTTCGCCCTAGTCCGACCATGAAGCTGTGAAACATCAGTAATTCCGTTATCCCGGAACCATTTTTGGATATTGCAGTTAAAGCAGGCAGACTTAAACATACGGTTACGAAGCAAAACAAAACCCTGCCGGCGATACGCTCCCATGAGAGATGGGTCAATAAGTGATTGACCGTCAAAGATATTGTTGTCGATGGGAATCTCTTTTTCTTCTGCGGTAAGGTGCCCGTTTTCAAGTGTCACCGCAACTGCGTTATCGCGAAATTGGCTATGCTCATCGTCAATCACAAGGATATTTTCCGGCATGATCTCCAGCGTGCCTATCATGCTGCTCAAGGGCAGAGAAATGTAGGACTCCAGCGCGGCAAGATCTATCTCCTGGTTTTCCTCAATGCGAAGACCGCTTTTTTCCCACTCGTGCAGGGCAGGGTACAGCCTTTCGTCCACGAACAGGCATTTCCCCACCCGGCTGCTTCCAGCGCTTCTCTTGTATCTGACATAGCGCCTTCCGTCACACTGAAATCCATTTTCATAGAGTTCTCGCCGAAGCTGTGCAACCGTTACTATCGTAGGCATATAGGAATTTGCCTGATATGCAGACGTGGCTGCATCATATCTAAAACAGGGGGTCAGAACGCTTTCTTCCAGAGGGATTTTTACCGGTTCGTTCACCTTGACAGCGCAAAGTTCCCCGTCTTTCAAGTATACGCCATCCTGCAGGGTTACTTCCTCTGAGGGAATGTCATACCGAACGTAAAGACCGCCACCAAAAGAATTGAATTTTTTCACGCTGTAATGAAAGGTCAGGTTTATAATGCTTACGGTATAGTCCTTTTCGTTTTCCCGTATAATAAAGTTCCCATTTGGATATGTCTGGTGGAACACCTCCTGTAGTTCCTGCGATTCTAAACTAAAATCCAGCATGCTGCTGAATTTCAATCTCTTAATGGAGCCATCTGCATTTCTGATACCATATCCGCTCTTGTTGTTGGAGTTTTCTTGCTTACTAAGCCAAATATCCTTCGCATCTATAGATAAGATGCCGATACCCTGTTGTGCCATAGTTTACCTCTCTATCAAAAAAAGTGAAAAGGAAAGTGCCTTATAAACAATTCCTTTCCGTCTCCGTCATTTCAAGCAGTGCAAAGAAAAGGGAGATAGATAGAGAATACAACATTATCCTGCATGATTTTTTGATAACTCGCCTTTTTTCATGGCAATTCCTTCAAAAATGGCGGATAAAAAAACACCTACACAAAAATAGGTGTTTTTTCTCTTATCTTTCTCTTGACTTTTTACGGATAATGTTGTATTAACCTGTATTTTTTATGGAAAAAAGATTTCTGGGGTGTTGTGCAGCGACAATCTGCCGTTCCTTTGGAACTGCTACTGAGGTATAAATCTCTGTGGTTTTTATTGAGCTATGCCCCAGAAGATTTTGTATGTATCGAATATCAACGCCTTGCTCCAACATCAGGGTGGCAAATGTGTGGCGCAGAATGTGAGGCGTTACTCGGCCGGATATCCCTGCTTCTTTTGCACATTTTGCAACCATATTGCGGACAGATTGCTGAGAGAGGGGACCCCCCAGCTGATTTTGAAAGAGAGTTTTACTTTCATGAAAATAGCGGTTATGGACGTTTTCCTGCGTTTGAATTGCAGCTATGATTTCCTCGTTTTCAATGGGAATAATTCTTTCTTTATTTCCTTTGCCCGTAACTCGTACTGCGGCGGGTTCTAATTGAATATCTTCTTTTCTTAATGCGCATAGCTCTGAAACCCTTAAACCGGTTCCAAACAGCAGCTCTAAAATAGCCACATCACGAACCCTTGCATAATACGCGGGTGTTTTGGCGCTGGCGGTTTCTCTCTTGTGGTAAGCCGTTTCAAGCATTCCCTGCATTTCTATCAAAGTTAAATACCTTGGGATTTGAATGATCCGGGCAGTTTTCGTATTTACCCTCCGAAATGGATCTGCCGGTAAATACTCTTCAAACTCTAACCAATGTGAAAAAGCCCGGATAGAAGCCAGCTTACGCTTCGCTGTTCTGGACTTATATTTTGAGTTCAGTATACGGCAATATCCGTTAAGGAACTCTTTAGAAAAGGGATCCTTGCCATTTGGGGCGGCTTTCACAAACTGCTTCAAATCGATCTGATAGCCTCTTACTGTTTCTAAACTTAACCTCTTCTGTTCGCTACAGAAATCAAGGTACTCTTTAACAAGTGTTTCTAAATTCCTGTTTAACATGCAATTCTCCACCTATCAATATTCTCTTCTATAAAATATTACACCATTTGTAACAAAAAACAATGCTTTTTCATTGAAACTGTGATTTCTATCAAATTCAGGTGGATTTATAGTAAGCAAAATTCCTTTTCCCGCTTCATGGAAGATATGGAAAATCAGAAACAGCGTGCTGTTTTACAGCTTTCTCCGCTCTTTCCGAAGATGTACAAACCGTGTGAAATTGCAAAACCCGCAGGAGCCTCCCTAGGCCCCTGCGGGTTTCCACTGAAAAGGATCTGTTTTCAATTTTTCAAACATGCCCTGGAAAAAACGGGTTACTTTTCCGTCACTTCATATTCCTTTCCCGCTTCTGTTTCAAAGCTGAGCACGCCGTCTGCAAGAGAACAGGGAACTGTCTTTCCTTCACAGAACACCGCCGGTTCGCCGGAGCCCCATTTGATCCGCGCTTTCATCCCGGCTTCGCTTCTTAACAGGATCGTCAGCGCTCCCCCGTGTTGACGGGCGGAAACCCGGAATCCCCCTACCGCGCGGAAATTCTGAAAGCCCGCGTCAAAGCTCCGGTCAAAGAACGGGAAAACCCGGATCAGGCCGTCATGGCTCTGCAAAAGCATCTCCGTAATTGCCAGCACGCCGGCATACTTGTTTTCCACAGATCGCCAGTCATACCAAAGATAGCCGGAACGGCTGTTGACCTCCTTGGGGATCCTGCCGTCTGCCAAAATGTAGGAGCTGCACTGGCCATAGGTGAGCCGGTGAGACAGCAAAACCTGCCGGATCCCGTCAAACTGCTCGCGAATTCCCAAACGGATGGTGGGAACAAGGGAAGAAATGGGATGAATGATCGGCACCCCGGGGTACACATTTTCCCCGCTGATCTGTGAAAGGAACGGATCTGTCATATCTGTTCTCCGCAGCATGTCCCGAAGGGCCAGGGTCAGAGAATCCTCCCCATCGCCGGCCACATATTCGCCGGGATATACGATCCATCCACCGCCTCCCCACCGGCTGTACCGTGCTTCGTCCGCCCGTCTTTTGGGCTCCACCTCCGGCCAATCCCGGTCCAGCGCGATCCAGCCTTCTCCGTCTTCCGTGAAGCCATGGCGGATCTCCGGAACACGGGCCCGGGCAGCCTTCCATTTTTCCCGCCAGTCCTCATCTGTCTCTAAGATCTCCGACGCTTCAATGGCCCAGTCAAAGGCCTTTTTGAACATGCACAGATCCGTGACCACATTGCGGTTCCCGATGAAATCCTTTTTCCAGCCCGGCTCCTCCAGACGGATCGAAGGCCAGATCTCCCCGGTTTCATCGGAATATTTATCCAGGTAATTACTATAAAACTCAGCCGCGCCCTTCAGATAGGGGTACGCCCGCTTTCTCAGCCATTCCTTATCTCTGAGATATTCCCAATGCTTCCAGAGGGGCTGTCCCACCCAGCCGGTCACCGCCAGGGCGCGCCCCATCAGGTTATTGATATTGCAGTTTTCCAGATTCATGATGGGAAGGTAGGACAGATCGCAGTAAGCGCCCTCCAGCCCGAAAATAAGCTTTGCCTGATATTCAAAGATAGAGAGCTTTTCTTCGATAAAATCCGCATAGACCTCGATCCATTCCGGATGGTTTGTAGACAGCGCCGTGCAGTACCATTTCTGGAAATTGTGGTTCATGTGGCAGTCGCCGTGCCAGGGTGAAAAATCCTTCACCACCACGTTTCCTGCGCTGCCCAGGGGCGTCATATCTCTGCGCAGGGCGCAGCCAAACCCAAAGTGATTTCGGAACCATACCGATTCCAGCTCCGGATCCCTTTCCAGCTGAATATTGGACGTCTCCCAGAATTCCTCCCAGCTGTTCCGGTGAGCTTCCAGCAGCTCAGGAAAACGGTCCTGCTCCTTTCCAAGAGCAATGGCCTGTTCCCGGGAAGCCCCTCCGCTGTCCCTGTCGGTAGCAATTCCCACACACAGAACGGCCTTTTTTCCCGGCTGAAGCGCGCAGTACTGGCGCAGCCGCCAGGCGTGGTGCTCCACCACTCCCGCGTCGATCCCCGGTGCGCTTTTCGGAAAAGCGGCGGCCAGATGCCAACTGAACTCATCGATCCCATATCCGGCGGGAATGGTCTGGGAAATGGTGGGAAGCTCCTGATTTTCCCAGCAGACAACGGGAAGCGGCATATTTGGATCTGAGTCATCCGGCTCCTTCTCCACATTGAGGGCGAACCAGGGCGTTTCGCCCTGGGCCTCCGTTTCCATCCAGAACCGGCTGCCGCCGCGCTCGGCAAAAGCCCGAACGATCAGCTGCCCCTCCGGAAAATAGAAGCGGCACACCACCACGCCATCGATCAGACGCACCTGGGTTTCCACCCTGGTATTGGACAGACCGGGGTGGTACAGCCGGATACAGCCCGCCCGCTTAGCTGCCGGCCCTGTGGTGTGGGCGTTCCGGGAAGCCAGAAGATCCACGGCGTAGTCCACCGTGTCCACGCCGTCCCATTCGCAGTAAAGATCCCGTCCTTTTTCCTGAACCAGCTGGATCAGGTCGTCATGCTTTAACGCGCAGTTTTCCGGATCTCCCTGAAACCGGGCGTCCCAAATATCCGATTTTGCCAGCGTGATCTTAATTTCATGGGGATAAATGTTGACGCTTGCCCCAATATCTCCATTGCCGATATGGATGGATTCATAGGGGTGGGTAAGCGGGCCTTCCACCCGGTAATCGTGCTGCGAGATCCTCTTCCGCCAGGAATACAGCTTTTCCATTCTACCACTCTCTTTCCTTTTATTGACTAACTGCCGCATCTCACTCCTTGACAGAGCCGATCATCACGCCCTTTACAAAATGCCTTTGCGTAAAGGGATAGAAGCAGAACAGCGGCACGGTGGATACAACGATCATGGAATATTTCAGGATCATCTGCATATTCTGCATCTCCGCCACGATCTCCGGGTCTACCAGATCCGCGCTGAATTGATTCTGCACCAGGATATCCTTGAGGAAGATCTGAAGCGGGTACAAATTTTTATCCGTCAAATACAAAAAAGCGTTAAAATAGGTGTTCCAGTGTCCAACCGCGTAAAACAGCGCGATCACAGCGATCACCGCCTTGGAGAGGGGCAGAACAATGGAAAAGAAAAACCGAAAATCGTTACAGCCGTCGATCTTTGCGGCCTCCAGCAGATGCTCTGAGATGGTAGTCTGTAAAAAGGTACGGGTAACGATCATGTTATAAACACTCATCGCGCCGGGCACCAGCATGGCCCATACCGTATTGAGCATGTGCAGCTTTTTCACCAGCATATATCCCGGTATCATACCGCCGGAGAAAATCATGGTAAATGTGAACAGCAGGGAAATTGCCTTTCTGCCCCGCAGATTCTTCCGGGAAAGAGGATAAGCACAGATCAATGTCATAACTACATTGATGCCGGTACCCGCCACCGTATAGAAAATGGTGTTCCGGTAGCCCACCCATACGTTCTGATACTTCAAAACCGCCTGATAGCCCTGCAGTGAAAAATCCACCGGGAACAGCCACACCTTCCCTGCCGCAAGAGCCGAGCCGGAGGAAAAAGAAGCCGATAGAATATAGACGATAGGATACAGCACCGACAGCGTAAGGATCGAGATCACGGTATAGCATATGGCATAGTAGATCTTGTCCTGCTTACAGCTTTTTACTTGATTTTTACGCATAGCTTCTTCCTCCTTTCACCATAAGCTGGTCTCGCCGAACTTTTTGGAGATCGCGTTGACGGTAACGATCAGGATCATATTCACCAGGGAGTTGAAAAAGCCGATGGCCGTGGCATAAGAAAAATCTGAAATGCCGCTGGCGGCTAGCCCCACCTGATAGACATAGGTGGAAATAATGTTGCTGGCCTGAAGATTCAGATTGTTCTGCATCAGATACACCTTTTCAAACCCAATGCTCATCACCGAGCCCATCCGCAGGATCAAAAGAATAATAATGGTCGGGCAGATGCTGGGGAAATCAATGTGGAATACCCTTTGCAGCCTGGTGGCTCCGTCAATTTTTGCGGCCTCGTGGTAGGAGGGGTCAACGGAGGACAGCGCCGCCACATAGATGATGCTGCCCCAGCCAAATTCCTGCCAAATTCCGGACCAGACATAAAAGTGGCGGAAATTGGCGGGCGAACCGAACAGATCCGGCGGAACAGACCCGGTAAGCGCTTGTCCTATTACGCCGTACAGACCGCTTCTGGTATTGAAAAGCTGAAACAAAATGCCCACCAGAACCGTTACGGAAATAAAATGGGGCAGATTCACCACAGTCTGGCTGATTTTTTTAAACCTTCTTCCGTGCAGGCTGTTGATCATCAGCGCAAAGCAGATGGGAATGGGGAAGCCCGCGATAATGGTATACAGAGAAAGGATCAGCGTATTGGAAATGATGCGTCCGGACTGATAAGAGCTGAAGAACTTTATAAAATTATCCAGCCCCACCCATTCGCTTCCGAAAATGCCCTTGCGTATGGAAAATTTCTGAAATGCCATGACCAAACCGCCCATGGGAACATAGGCAAAAATAATGATGTAGATCACCGGAACAGCCAAAAATATGTAGAGCTGCCAATCCCGGCAAATATCCTTTTTCAAAGTATGGAAAAAGCTTTTGCGCATAGCGGCCCTCCTCCCAAAAATAAATTGCTGCCGTACCGCTTGTCCGAATATTCCGGCAGGTACGGCAGCATGGTTTCACAGCGATTCTTTAGGAATTCTCATAAGGTCTCTCATTTGTACAGCCGGTCATAAGCAGCTTGATAGATCTCCAAAACCTCTTTATAACCGATCTGATCCAATTCCGCCAGGTATGCGTCCCACTCCTTGTCGATATCCCGGGCGCCGGACAGGAAAGCGGCAATGGATTCCGGCAGATAAGTTTTCAGGGTGGTTTTGATATCCATGATCTGCTCAGATTCCTCCACGGTCAAAGGCAGATAGGATACCACCTCTTTCCGGGCAACCTCCTGTCCCGCTGCGGTAGACGCCGCGTAGAGTTGAGAGTATTCCCGCTTCTTTACCTCTTCCGGGTCTGTATTGGCAACATTGATGCCCAATCTTGTCACCATTTCCCGCTGGCGCACATAGCACCCGGCGTCCAGGAAGCTGCGGTTCTGCATGGTACCGGAGCCCCAGAAGGCAGCATCGTCATAAGCTACCAGGAGAATGGATTCACTGGGGTCGGTGGCCACAAAGTCGTCCTTGTTGTCCACCTTGGCGTCCTCCCAATAATCCCAGTCTACGCCGCGCTCGCCAAAGCGCTGAGAGAAGCTTATGGATTCGTTGCACATATAATCGCACACCAGGAAGGCCGCCTCCGGGTCCTTACAATCGGCTGTGATCACAGCGCCAACGGTGGGAACAGCCGGCATATACATGCCTTCCTTCAGGCCGGACGGCCCTTCCAAAGCATTGATATAGGTATATTCCAGCTTGCGGTCAAGGAGATCCGCGTTCATCAGATCAGCATTCCAGTAAGAGAAGGAGAATACGGTGGTATCCTCAGAATTGAGCAGCGCTTTATACTGTTCTTCGTTTTGCGTCAGCGTTTCGGTGGGGATCAGGCCGCTCTCAAAGAACTGGCGAAGATACTTTAAACCTTCTTTCCACTCTTCCGTGGTGTAGGCAAAGCTGATCTCGCCGTTATCAAGTACCCGATATTCCTCATCGTAAGCATAAATAAAGGAAGACATCAGGGAATCAAACCAGCAGCCGTTATACGTCAGAATTCCCGTTCCCGTCAGGCCGATTTCATCTGCCTTGCCGTTTCCGTTCAGGTCTGTAGTGGCAACCAGCTTCAAAATTTCAAAGTATTCCTCCAGCGTCTGGGGAACCTCCTTGCCCAGCTGATCCAGCCAGGGCTGATAGATCCACAGCTTTTTCCAAACCTCTCCGTTGGGGCTCTGGCCAAACGCGGGCATTCTGTAGATGTTTCCATCAGGGGAAGTCAGATAGGTGGGGATCTCCACACCGCTGCGTTCGCAGGCTTCCCGAATATTTGCAGACAGCTCGGGATTCTCATAATAGGAGTTCAGAGGAATAATGGCTCCCTCATTCGCCCATACGTCCACACTGGCGTTATCAGGTTTGAAAATAATATCGGGAAGGTCGTCTCCGCCTGTGACCATTACATTTAACTTATCATTGTAGTCTGCTGCGGGAAGGACGGTGAATTCCAGATTCACGCCCAGGGCCTCTTCGATCTGCTTTGCCATAGAATTGGTATTGTAATCTTCTACCTTGATATTTTCCGACGCACAGATCGTAATGGTTTTTCCTTCCGCGATCCCTTTTGTATCGGCAGTACCGCCTTGGGAAACAGGGGTGTCGGACGATACGCTCCCGGAGGAAGCGGAAGGCTCTTTTCCTCCTGTTCCACAGCCCACGCACCCCACCAGGAGCAACGCGGCTGCAAGAATCAGAGCTGACAGTCTGTACCAATGGTTCTTCCTTTTGTTCATATGACGGGCCTCCTTTTGATTTGGTGCTTTCAGTGTACAATCCCCCCTGGAAAAAAAGCAACAGGAAATACCGGGAACGAATATGGAAGAAACGATCACGGGCTTTTTTGTTGTGGAAAAAAGCGTTTTTCACATGGAAAATATCGGATTTTCACTGTTTTTCATTGATGCCACTCGAAAAAACTGGTACAATAGCAGCAGTTTTAACAAAGAGAGTTTCTGGTTTGCTCCGATCTGTATGATCCGGTACATGCAAAAAGCTTTGCTCTTTGCAGCCGGAGAGGAAGGGCACCGGAAGGAGGTTTTATATGAAAATCAAATTTCATACGGGAAAGTCGGCAACCGCAAAATGGTTTACCGTGATTTTTCTTTCCTTCTCCCTGGTCCTTCTTCTGGTGCTGGTTCCCCTGTATCTCTATTTGCAGCACACCTTCTCTGCCCTGGAGCTGGAAAAAAGCAACAAACAACTGAGCATCGGAACTGCCCAGCTGGATGCCGTGACTACGGGCATGCTGAATATTTCCCAAACTCTCAGCAAGGATTCCCGTTTTCTTGTATTTCGATACGCCGATCCGGACTACTCCACAGTGGATGTGGTAACGCAAAATCAAATGCGAAACACCCTGTCAGGCCTGATCGCCTCTCAGCCGCTGGTAAAGGACTCCGCCCTGCAATTTGATAAAGATGTGGCCATTACGCCCTACGCCGTGTTTTTTCAGGGCCGCACTCCATATTATCCCGATTTCTTTCAATGTGATTCCCTGGAAAATCCCCAGTGGATCCGGCTGCTTCAGGAAAATGGCACAGGATTCCTGCCTGTCTGCAAGATCCGCTCCGGCGCCCGGCAATATGAGGCGCTCATTTATACCCTGCGCTGGACGGAAGAGGCGTATCTCTATGCCTGCGTGGACATTGCAGAATTAAAAAAGGCTCTGGTGCCGAATCCTTCTCCGAACACTTCTTATTTAACATTGCGCAGAAGCAACGGGGATCTTCTTTTTTCCGATCTTCCCGAAGGGGAAACGGGATATCACACTATTTTCAGCAGCACCTCCGTTGGAAAGCTGGAAATTGAGGTGCATATTCCCAATGCCGTTTTTACTGAAAAAATGAGCCCGCTTTATTTCTTTCTGCTTGCCTATTCCCTGATATGCTTACTGTTCTTTATTCTCTGGGCGCTGCTGGGCTCTCATATTTCTGCGAAGCCGATCTCCAGGATCACCCGAATTCTGGAAAAAAGCCGCCATCTCATACCGGAAGCCTCCCCTTCCCCAACTGGGAAAAATACAGGCTGGTGGGCTTCCCTGTGGCGCGACTTTGACCAGATTTCAAACAGCATTACCATTGCGGATCTCAATATTGACCGCTACCGAAGCATGATCGATACCCAGCACGAGCTTTTGTCCCTTCACTTTTTTGAAAAGGCCATCCACGGCCAGCTGGGTTCTCAAAATGATTTTCAGCAATTTTATTCCCATTTTCCAAATTTCCCCGAGGAATACCGCCTTTTGCTGCTGAAGCTTTACGCCGCTTCTCCTGGGGCAAAACCGGATTTTTCGGAAGAGCTGCTTACCGTGCAGGCCTTTCTGCAAAGCACCATTCCGGCAGCCTATGTGCAGCGTTCCGGCTCTGCGGAGCTGCTTCTGTTGATCCCCGCCTCCGATTATGAGACCTGCGGAAAAATTCTGAATTTACTGACGGCAAATGTCAACCAGCATGAGCCCCTTCTCATGCTCCGCTGTATGGCAAGCGATGTTTTCCGGCAGCCTGAAGATCTTTCCCACGCGTATTATCAGCTTTGGGATCTGGAATGCTGTTCCTTCGCCGCCGGCGGCGCCCGAATTTGTACCACAGAAGATTACGCCGATATCTCCAAAAGCTCACCTTCCTTTTATATGGTGGATCTCCAGACCATGTATACAGCCATTTCCTTCGGCAACGAATCCGCCGCTCTCTCCAAGCTGGAGGAATGCTCCTCCCGCCTGGAAGATCTGGACGCTCCTGTTCTGCTTCGCCACATTCATGAGCTGATCCGCTCCATGCTGGTCTGTGTCAGGCTGGAACATCCGGAAGCACGCCTTTCCGCGGATATCCCGGACTATCGGATCCAGGAAACGCTGTTTAGCCAGCTAAGCCCCGTGGTCCGCAGCTTCTGCAAGGAGATCTCCGCCCAGATCCCTTCCGAAACAGACCGCTTCGCCGCGGAGCTGATCCAATATATGGATCAGCATTTTACCGAGTACGATCTGTGCCTGGATTCCCTCGGGAAGCACTTTAACTGCTCCGCTTCAAAGCTGCAAAAGACTGTGAAATCCGCCACAGGCGCCACCATCGCCAACTACATTGAGGAAAGGCGAATGGGGCTGGCTTCGGAGCTTCTGGCGCGAAAGCAAAGCTCGGTAACGCAAATCGCGGAGCAGTGCGGATACGCAAGCGTAAACACTTTTTCCAAAGCCTTCAAGCGCTTTTACGGCAGACCGCCTACAGAAGAAGCCGAGCCCCTCGGGGAATAACGCAAAGGATCTGGCAAAGCGAAACGATAAAAGGCCGCCTTTTGAAGGCGGCCTTTCTTCTGCAAAATTTCCAAAGTTTACAAATGAAACACAAACAGCACCAACCCGTATACCACGCTGGCGGTGATGCCGAACACCAGCACCGGGCCGGAAACGATGAACATCTTCGCCCCCAGGCCGGTAATGAAGCCCTCGCTTTTGAATTCCATGGCGGGAGACACCATGGAATTGGCAAAGCCGGTGATGGGTACCAGCGTACCGGCTCCGGCGTGTTTCGCGATATTGTCATACCAGCCCAGAGCGGTGAGAGCGGCGGAAATAAAGATCAGGCTGATGGAAACCGCCATGCGGGCGTCCTTTATTTCCATGCCCCAGCTTTGATAAAGCTGAAGCAGCCCCTGGCCCATGGTGCAGATCAGCCCGCCGAACAGAAAAGCCAAAAGACAGTCCTTTCCCACCGGGGAATTGGGAGACGCCTGCTTTACCCGCTGATCATATTGCTGTTTGGAAACTGTTTTCAAAAGAAATGCTCCTTTCCGGACAAAACTTTGATAAAGCTTACCTTTGTCAATCAATGGTAGCGTTCCCGATTCCCGGAAAATCATTCGTGTTACAGCAGTTTTTGTGCTGGCTTTTTCTCCGAAATTCCACAC
>CAMVYG010000017.1 GCA_947171615.1 uncultured Clostridia bacterium | reverse complement strand
AAAACGGCAAGGTAGACAGCATTTATAATCAGTTGATTTAAGAGCCAATAACAGAACTGGCCAGAATTCAGCATTTTACGTCCAAAACCAGGAGGAACCGGAGATTTTTCTCCGGTTCCTTCTGGTTTTTCAGGAAGAAGTTGATTTATATTCTTACTTTTTGCAATAGGTTGCCAGCATCACGGCAATTTCCGCCCGTGTCGCTTTGCCCAAGGGATCTAAAATTCCGTTTCCCTTGCCATGCAGAATTCCAGACTCCACACACCAACTCATCGCTTTCTCTGCCCAACGACTGACCTTTCCACAGTCTGAAAAACTGTCCAGACTTCCCACTGCTTCGGGACAGTCACTGTATTGATATAGCATTACAGCTACCTCCTGGCGGGTAATAGAGCCGTTGGGCCGAAATTTTCCATTACCATCACCGGAAACGACCTTTTGAGCTGCTGCCCAGGAAACCGCTTTTTCGTACCAGATCCCGTTTTTCACATCAACAAAGAGATTGTCGTAAAGCTCCTGGGGACGACCCTCTTTGTTGTAGAGGATCTGTACCAGTTCTCCGCGGGTCAGCCTGCCGTTGGGATCAAATTTCCGCTGTCCTTTTCCCACCATCAGACCCTGCTCATAGGCATACCAGACAGATTCCTCATACCAGGAACCAAACGAAACATCTGTAAAAATCACTTCAAATATAATTCGGATCGTATCTTCGGAGGTCAGCCCGGTCAGCAATCCGTCCACAGGGATCTCCACCCTTTTGCCATTTATCAGAATCTCCTTGATCTGATGGCCCTTATCCGGTATTATAAGGGCGCTGCCCCTGCCGCTAAGCTCTACCTGACCGCCCGTTCCGTTTTCTATAATGATTTCCGGCGTGATCGGATTGGAGGGGCCCGGGTTTATACTGATGACATAAGGGGTCAAAGTACCTGTAAGCTTCTCATAATTTCCCGCGTCACTGCTTTTCGGCTCATAACTCCAGGAGTAGGCCGTATTGGGAAGTACAACCGTTTCCAGGGTGGCATCCCACCGGATCGTCCCGCCGGACGGTGTGATAGTTCCCGCTGCCAGCGCCGCGTCTGCCAGAGTTTTACCGGGAACAGTAATGCGGTTGTAAGCCGGAGTACCAACAGGCACCGCCTTCTTGATGGTAAGGGTAATAGTATCTGTCTGCTCCGAAAACTCTGCCGTGTTTTCCGGCGTAAATTTAACCATTACGGCAATTCCGCGGTTTGCATTTATCAGGTCATAGCTCCCCTCAAAGCTCCACGAGCCAGGGATCTCCCTGCCGTTGTGCTCCGCTGTGCCTGTGATCTTCTCTGCTCCTACAGGTGTCCCGGAATATGTAACGGTAATATCCTTTCCCCGAACCAACGGTACATCCTTTTCTGTCAGCACAACTTTAACCTGAACCGTGGAATCCTCATAGCTTTCAGAGCCGATCGTTACCGGGAAGATTACGGTATCTCCTACTGCGCCGCCGGAAAGAGTAAAGTGCAAGATACCGTTTGCCGTGATATCCCATGCGGAAACAGCTACCCCGCCCGTGACGCTTTCCAAACCCTTTGTATAAGTCAAAGCTCCCGCATCCCCTGGCATTATTCGGGAAAGCTCTTTTCTGCTTTCTGTGGAAACCGTGTACTTCTGGGCAATTACCTGCTCCGGCAGGGAAAGGGGATCTCCCTTTGCAATGCGGAAGCTGACGGCTTCAGTTTCTGCGGCATTGTAGTTTTCACTTTCGGCAATTTTTGCCTTGACCCAGTATTCTCCCACCTTATCAGGACACACTGTCGTTTCGCCCTGTGTGCAGGCAGAATCTGCATAATAGTAATACGTTACCGCACCTCCACCGGTATTGCCGGTGACGACTGGATTTTCCACAGCTTCTCCGTATTTCCAGCCATTTATCTGCACAGTGGGAATCGGAACCAATTGAGCGCGGGTAATGCCGGTTACAACACTGATCCTGCAGCTTTCATAATTTTCCCGGTTGATCTCCACCCAAACAGTGGTATTGTCGCTTACATTGGTCACGGTGGGACACACATCGCTGTAACTTCCGTTTTCAGTCAGACTGTAGCGTAAGGTGTAGTCTGCCGCCTCGTTGCCTGCCTCCACTGCATCATGGGCAGTCCCGTCATAGGTGCCGGAATAGCCTGAAACAGCTGCAATCACCTCCGGCGGAATAGGCCGTGGCTTAATAGTAAAGGGGATCATCTTCTCCGGAATCGCATGGTGGTTTGTTCCCTCGCTCACTGCGATACCAGCCTGGTACTTTCCGGCATTTACCGGTGCACCTTCCGGAAGTGTCGATATGCCGTCGGCACTATACCATGTCACGGAAGCTACGCCGTCTCCGCTATACCGATAGGAAAAATCAAAACTTCCCTCTCCCATTGGACCACAGGTGATTGGTTCTCCATCATACACAAACGTAAGGCTCGAAACAAGGATCTCTATTGTGCCGGGTATTTTGCTGATCTCAAAGCTCTCCCGCTTTTCCGAAAGCACATAGTTTCCCTCCGGAGCATCCCGCACTATCACCGTTGCGTTTCCTGCTTGTACATTATTCTCATAGGAAAGGATGTACTCCCGGGGGTCAACAACAGTGCTTCCGTCCTTTACCTTCACAGTTCTGGGGATCACAGCCTCTCCAGTGTAGTCATAGGAGGCAGGAGAAACCTCCACCGTATATTCAGAAAGAGCCTTTGCTTCAATTCGCCAGGAAAGAGGTTTATCAATTGCAGTTCCCTCGCCCACCCATTCTGTGTTGTTAGGATCTTTCAGCCTGGCCACCGCCTGATATTCCCCTGCGTTTGTTCCAGTGGCCTGTCCCTCTATCACAACATACTGTGGAACAGGCGCTGTCTGCCAGGGAATCGTTTTTTCCTGTCCGTCATAGGGAATGGCAGAAGAGGATACCACAGGCGGCGTCACCGGACGCTTTGCCACAGCAATGGAAACAGGTTTTTCCACCACAGCGTAATTTTCAGAATCATTGGGGGTAAATACAGCAATATGGCTCTGCGTTCCGGCTGGCCCCACAAGAGTGCCAGGGCCTTCCTTCCAGCTCCAAGTGCCAGGGGTGTTTCCGGCAGGATTTACCAGAGGAACGCTGTTCAGCGCGTCACCAAACACAGCGGTAAGCCCGGTGGGAACTTCTGCCGTGGGAGCATCCTTATCTGAGGTTTTGGGAAAGGTTTTTGTGGCCTTATAGGTACCATCACTGTTTTTCGTAAAAGCAGAGAAATTGTCAAAGGGGGTAATCGTCACCTTCTCTGCAAAGCTTGTTCCCTCTGCCGGAGCCACGGTCAGCGTGGCGGTATAAGCAGTATTCCGGGCAAATTTTCCTTCCACAAGAGCCGGAGACCAGGTAACGCTGGCAATCACGCCTTCGCCTGTTACAGCGGAAGAATCGGGAAGGTTCTTTACCGGCGTTGTCACAAAACCGCTCAAAGTTACAGTGCTGACTACATTGGGAATTATTACCGCTCCGCTTTCCACCTTGGGGCTGACCTCCTGGAGATCGCCGTCTGTAAAATCACCCTCTTCATAAGAAAGGGAAATGGGGAAACGGCCGCTTTCCTGAGGAGCGGTAAAGGTAAGCGTGGCTATCACACCGTTGGAAAAATCGGCTTCCATGCCGTCCCATACAAGGTAAACCGGGTTGGCGCTTAAATCTCCCGGCTTTGTTAAAGACAGGGAAGAAAAAGCAGAGCCGCTGTCTACCTTGGTAAGCGTCAGCTTCCGGTCATAGGAAACGGCCAGCCGCGCGCCGCAGATTCCCGTATTTCCCGAAATGGTAAGAGGCACGCTGATACTCTGCCCCTTTTGCGCAGTCACGGTTCCCACAGCCAGGGCAGGCGCTTCCGCCGCACTGACGGGAAGAGCCGAGCAAAGCAGCAGAACTGCCAGCAGCAGGGAAAGAATTCTTTTCAAAACAGATCAACTCCTTTATGATGAAAAACTACATTTTTTAGTAAGCCGGTACGGGCACATCCCACATAAAGCTTGCGCCGCCATACCCGTATTCGGATGTTACATCCAGGCCGTTGGCATTTTGCTGATAGAAATAAATTTCAATGGGAATCACAGTCTGGTTCGTGGTATTGAGCGGTATCCTGATCCAGCCGCTGCCCGCATTTTTATCCCTTTGATAACTTACTTCATGTCCCCATTCCCCATAGGGCACCACGCAGAAATCAGCGATGGTTCTAAAATTATCTGCGTGATTCATCATACGGCAATACTGACCAAAGGAATTATGCCCATAGGCCGCCATATGCTCATTCCAGTCCAACCATATCTCCACACTGTTGGCGGTTCGGTTGCGGATCTCCATATTGGCGTCCCAGGTGGTATAAGGATCATCGTACAAAAGCCCGCTTTTTTGTGTATTGCTTGCAACTGCTGCAGGCTGATACCGGAAGGTAATGGTTTTTTCCAGCGCATCCCAGGCAACGGTCTGTGATGCAGGCGTATTATAACCTGCCTTTGTAGGAGGTGAAACAGTATTTGTGCTGCCGAATGGCTTTTCTACCGTATAAGAACCCAGGTTCGTACCATTTGTGGAAACACATTTTACGGTATATGCGATTATGTCTGCACTGGTAATCGCGTAAATATCGGAAGAAGTATAGTCCCGGTTTACCCGGCTGACGGAAGTAATTCCGGTGCTCGTAATACGATATCCCGGCTTCGGGGTATAGGTGATTTTCAGCCTGTCGTCATATTCCACCGTACTACCCGACGTAATAACTCCTGTCTGTCTATTCTCCGTCCATATCATTTCCGGTCTGCCGGAAGGCATGATATTCAGTTCTTCTATCTCAACCGTGATATCGCAGCCCTCTGCTTCATTCCAGGCAACTGTATAGGATTTAGGCCTGTAACGTGCTTCAATCTTAATGTCTTCGGCATCCTCCAGCACGGTTTCTGCTGTGATCTGTTCTCCTATATGCCCGGCGGGAAGGGTTCGGAACCAACCAAAAAAGTCACAGCCTGTCTTTACAGGCACGGGAAGCTCACCGATGGGAGAACCCAGTTGTACCTCCAATACCTTTTCAGGGATCGTACCTCCCCACGGCTCCAAGGTCATAGTGACCGTTCCCGCTTCCCACTTGGTCCGGTACGCCTCATACTCCTCCCGGGAAATAAATTTGATTTTATTTTCCCCATCGGTAACATAGCTTTTCCCGGAGGGCACCGTGCCATATACCAGAAAGCAGCCGGAAGGCGTCAGCGTACCGACAACATTGGGGTTTGCTCTGCGGAAGAATACCGTCCGGCTGATTGCCGCATTTTCCTTGGCGGAAACCAGCTCATTTTTTCCGTAAAGGGCCAGATCGGTATTCTCTGCCGTCAAAATCAAGGCCCAGCCGGTGGCGTCCGCCGTAACCCGCCGCAGCGTTACCTTGGGAGAAGAAAGCTTTAGAGCATTTCCCGATACCTGGGTAAAGGAAAGTCCGTTCAGTACGGTTTCTTCCGCGTCTGATACCAGCTTTACGCCTGGGTATTCCTGGGGATTTCCCTTGCTGTCCTCGCCTGTCAGCTCAAAATAATCTGTACCGGCGGGAATGCATAACGTTTCCTGGGTAAGAGGATCTTCCAGAGAAGAAAGATTCAGCTTGATCCGCCTGGCGCCAGAGGACAAAGAAGCCCTTACAACTGCGGTATTTTTTGCCTGCACGGTAATCGCCTGCACTCCGGTAAAGGCTGTTTCTCCAATGGCAGTTACCTTATTGGAAACCTGATATTCCTTCAAAGCCGTGCAGCCCGCAAAGGCGCTGTTTCCAATTTCCGTAACAGCCGGAGCGATCACACTTTTCAGATTTGTGCAGCCTGCAAAGGCTCGGTCAGGAATACTTTTAATGGAGGCGCTCAGTTTGACCCCCACAATATTTTCATTTCCGGTAAAAGCGTCTTCCTTCAGTCCCGTAACCTTGATCACTTCTCTGCCGTTTCCTTTATCCACGGCATAGTAATCGGGAATTACCACCAGCTTGTCCACATCAGGACTATTGATATATTCCTCCACCACTCCCGTGTCGGCGTTAATGACCAACCCATCTGAGGCGCCGCACACGCTTTGCACATACTTGTACACGTCGATGGGAATATCAAAGGGAAGTATACCGTTCTCATTATCATTGAACTTGGGGGTGGACATGGAATAGTCCAAAAATTCATACACATCGTTTTCCGCAATGCTGTAGCTGTAGGCGCTGAAGGCCTGTAAAGCGATATCATAGGTTACAACACCGTAAACATGCAGCGTGGTTGCTGCCGCCGAACGGTAATACCCCTCCGGCGCATTGGCATTGGTATAGGTTCTGGATTTTTTTGTAATTTCTTCTGTTGTAATTTGCAGGGAATTGGCATTCTGCCGGGTATTCGTTTTCGTTTCCGAGTCAGATTGGGAGGTGCTTTTTCCCTCCGTCACGGAATCGCTGACACTATAGGTCGCCTTGTCCCGGATGGCCTGTCCCAGACGTTGAGAGGTAGTGCTGTTGCTGCTGGAGGAATAGCTGGATTCAAAACCGGCATTTGTGTTCCAGGTAGTGGTATCCGTTGTGGATCTGTTGCTGTAGCCCTCCCTGATATCTTCTTCACTCCAGTGCATACCTGCTTTGAGTTCAGCGCTAACCGAGGCATTGGGCACACCCATTTTTGCACCCAGGGAGGCCTCGACATCTTGCGATTCGTTAGTCGTAACCTTATACGACGTGCCGTCATTGGCTACTGCGCTGTGATAGTTGCTTTCGCTTCCGCCGACGATCCACCTTCCATCCTCGGTTCTTCCAGCGGTCTCTGAGTGATAGTGCTCGGAGGAGATTTCGTTTTGGTGTTCCTCGCTCTTTTCAGTGATCTTGCTCAATTCGCTGGAAAGCGTCCAGGAATACGTGTTCGTGGTTGCCTCGGAAACAGCGCTTAGGATCTCCTCTCTCTGCTCCTGCCCAACAGCTGTAGTTACTTCGGTTGTCTCCGTATAATCAATGCCGCTCACCTTATTCCCCATATATTCAATAGTAAACAGGGGAACATTCTCAATGGTGCCGATCTCATAGGCCATGAGGATCTTACCGTTTTCCTCATCGTGATAGATGATGGGATCGGCAAGTTTTTTCACCGGCCTGGTCTGGTTTCTCTTGCTGGTCCAGTTGGCCTTCAGAGTGATATTTCCTGTGGTTCCCTTGGGCAAAGTGGTTCCAATGTATTTCCCATCCTCCGTTGTCCATCCGGTAAAGGTATAATTCAAAAGAACAGGATCCCGCAGGGCGGTGGCCTTATCTGTGGTATAGGTTACGGAGGGAATCGGCGCCAGATTGGAGTCAAAGGTGATAGTATATTCTTTCTTCTCCCAATGGGCGTACAAAGTGACATCCCCGGTTTCTCCGGCAGCAATCTGCGTTACCCGCACACCGGTAGATCCGGCCATATCGTACCAGCCCAGGAAATCATAGCCGGGAGTTTCAATATTTTGCAGCCGCAGGCCAGTTTTTGAGGAGTAGCTTACGGGGTTGGGGTTCTGCACTGCCTTGTCCCCGGTCAGGGTATTCAGGTACTCATCATTGAGCTTATAGGTAATGTTGTAGCTGTCCTTTTCCAGCTGAGGCAGAACCACCTGCTCCTGAAACCACTGACCGCAAAGGTCGCATTTTTCACCATCGGAAAGACCCGGGCTGGTTTCTGTAGCGGGGGTGCCCTTTACTTTAAAAATATGATGCTCCGTTTTTGGCAGAACCGTGCTTTGCAGTGTGATCTGCCGAGCACCTGCCGCATCTGCATAATATTTGCCGCACAGGGAACAGGTGTAGTAGGCGTTATTCCCTTCCTCTGTACAGGTGGCTGCTTTGTAGGGAGTTTCAACCAGCTTATGCTGGCATGTCTTACCGCCTACGGGCAGATTGTCAATGCCATAGCCGCCCGCCAGATGACGGCGAATATAAATGACGTCGGTGGTGTTGATCTTTCCGTTCAGATCCACATCCGCAGCCTGTTCATTGATCGTTACGGCATAGCCGCCGGCCAAATGCCTTCTCAGCAAAATCACATCGGTGGTATTTACCTTTCGGTTATCGTCCAGATCTCCATACTGGAAGCTCGTTACGGTCACAGACCCGTTTGTAACTGCCACCTCTACGGGAACCATGTTTTTATCCGTAATATCCCCATCAGAAACCGACAGTTCTACCCCATAGGCATCTCCCGGCTGAGCATCCGGAGATACAGCAAAGGTCAGGGTAAGAATCGTTCCGTTCTTAACTTGGCCTTCCGTTAAATCCGTGCCGTCCCAAACAAAATTGCAGGGAGAAGTAAACGCTCCCGGTTTTGTCAGCGTGAGCGGAGAAAAAGCTTCGCCATTTTGAGCGTCCTGCAGGGTCAATCTGTTTCCATAAGAAAGGGTAAGCGTTGCGCCCAAAATACCCGGGTTGTTTTTCACATCTACCGTGACCTCAACAGTGCTCCCTGCACGGGCGGTCACACTGTTTACGGTAATTTCCGTTTGTCCTGCACTTCCTGCCGCAAGGACCTGCACCGGACAAGCAGACAATAAAAGCAGCACAGCAAGCAGCAGTGCGACCGGGCTTTTCCAAATTCTTTTCTTCATTTTACTTCCTTCCTTTCCTTATTATAAGACGAAAAATACTTTGCTGCATTTCCGCCTGGTTTCCGTATGGCAGCCTTTCGGCTCTCTATTGGATCACTACAAATTGATCCTCTATTTCGGGAGCCAGCTCTGTAAGCTGGGAATCCACAATATCCCCCGGCTCATAGAGAAGGGAAATCGGATATTTTCCGGCACTGACATCCGCCTTGATTCGAAATTTCAAAAGAAGGATTTCTCCGTCTTTGATCTCCTCCTTCCGAAGCTCAGTTCCGTCCCATAAAAAAGCGCAGCCACTGTAAAAAGATGCAGGAGGCGTCATCGTCAAAATTCCGGAAAAAACATCTCCCTCTTCGGCGCTTAAAAGCTCCAAAACGCTTTCGTCAAATACTAATTGCAGTTTCATTCCCAAAACACCGGGGTTTCCTTTTATTCTTAGGGGAATAACAACTTCAGATTGTTTTTTTACTTTCTTCGGAACTTCCAGCCAAAGGGAAAACTTTTTGGGGACGCTTTCTTCCTTTATGTTCTTTCCCTTCTGCAGGTTTTCCTCTGGGGAGAGGCTGCTGGAGGAGACAGCCTCTCCCTTTTGGAACGTTTCATGACTTTTTGTAATTTTTTCAGTAAATATAAAAACAATCAACAGGCTAAAAAGCCCGATCCCCGCAAAAATCACGATTCGTTTTTTCCTATTCATACCATGTTTCCTCCCTTCAGGAAACCTATGTCAAGCCTAGCTTAGCTTCATTTATATTAAAGCACTTTGGTTTTCTCTTTCAACCCGTTTGTCACAAACTGTCACTTTACTGTCACGAAAAGACAAAATAAAAAATTTTTCACTGTTGTTCCAAAATTATTCTTGACTTTTGAAAAAATATCGTTCACACTATGTTAAAAAATGTCGAAAAAGTCTGATGCGCTCTTTATGACAGCTTAAAAAACGGCAGAACGGGAGGTGAGAGATATGGGCACTATACATGTAGCTGTTTTAGATGACAACGAGGAATTTCTGCATGGATTTGCGAAAATGCTCGCAGAGGAATTTCATAACTGTAATATTGATGCAAAAACGTTTCTCTTTTCCAAGGCAGAGCCCTTTCTCGACCACCTGAAAAACAACAACGGCGTTGATTTATGCTTTTTGGATATTTTGCTGCCTGATCATCACGGCGTCAGCCTGGCTAAAATTTTGCAAACGCAATTCCCACGTTCGAGAGTTATTTTTATGTCGGGGGTGGCTGCCACTGCTGCGGATATTTTTGACGCCGATCCCAGCTATTTTTTGATAAAACCTATATTACCCCAGCGGCTGCATACCGCTGTTTCGGCTGCGATGCAGGAAAAACCCTGTGAGTTTTTGACGATTCGGTCAAAGGGACAAATGCTCCGACTTTCAAAAAGCACGCTGGAATATGTGGAAATTATGGGTCGCACCCTTACCTTTCACGGCTTGGATTATCTGCATTCCACTTCCGGCAGGCTTGACGCTATAACTCGCTTGCTGGGTGAAGATTTCATTCGCTGCCACAAAAGCTATACGGCCAATTTGAAGCTGGTTCACCAAATTGATAAAACCGATCTGGTGTTTTTTTCGGAGAAACGCATTCCCATTGCCCGGCCCAAACTTCCCGAAGTAAGAGAAAAATTTTTCAGCTATTTTGCAGTCGGAAAAATGAATCGGAGGGAAGGTAAATGAGCATTGTTTATCTGTGCACGGTAGGACTGTCTTCCATTTGCCGCGGCCTGCTGCTATGTAATCTATGTAATTCTGTTCTGGAGCGCAAATATCAAGTCGGCACTACTTATCTTATAACGATAGGCTTTTCGTTTCTGTTTGGATATTTTCCCTTAATGGGTTATTTGCTTTCGCCCGGTTTGTTTCTGATAAATACTGTACTGTATTATGTGGGATTGTTTGCCATGCCAGTCGTTCTGTATAAAAACCGGTTTATCGCAAAATTCGGGTATTTTTGCCTGATTATTTTAGGAATTACCTTTGGACAAATCGGTGCGCTTCTGGTATTTCTTTTTCTGCCTAAGCAGATTGCAGAAATAGTCAACGATCCAACATTGGTCGGCTCTGTGTTCTCTCTGGATTTTATACTTTTGTGCGGAACGGTCATAATAACGTTTCTTGTCACTTATTTTGTCTGCCGTATGTTTCTTTATCTTTACAGGCGAATTTCCCACCAGGCAGAATTCACAAGCGATACCCGCTTTATTCTTGTCATTGCATCACAATTTGTGCTGCTTTTCTTTTTCCTGCTTATGATGTTTTACGAGCAGCAGCTGTACGGAAGCCATGATCCCAGCATTTGGGTCGCATTGGTCATTGCGGTTACAGTTTGTGTTGTTGCTGATATATTTCTGTTTCGTGCAGTGCGAAAAATTGACCAGAAATACGAGCTGGAAGCAAAACTGAAGCTGATGGAACAATCACAGCTTTCCTATTATGAGCAATATCGCACAGTAGACTCCCTTTACCGCCAGGAACGCATTTTTCATCATGATATTAACAATAAACTTACGGCGGTAGTAAATTTGCTCACTTGCGGAAAGTCAGAGCAGGCATCACAACTGCTGCAGGAGCTGGGGGCGGATATTGCTTCTTATCGGAGAATTGAATATTGCGAAAACGCTCTCATCAATACCGTACTGAACAGCAAGCTGAAATACGCAAAAACTGTCGGCATCGCTACAGAGGTTTCCGCCGCCGCGGGAGAACTGCCTATTCCCCAAACCGATTTATGCAGTCTGTTTTCCAATATTTTGGATAATGCGATAGAAGCCTGCTGCCGTTTGCCGCAGGAAGCGGAAAAGCAAATCAGCTTGCAGGTGTATCTTAAAAACGGCTATTTGGCAGTGCATTGTAAAAATACCGCTCCCCCTCTCGAAGAAAAGGCCCCTGCAGATACAAATTTCGCCCGGCTGCATGGGTGGGGATTGAAAATTTTAAAACAGATCGCAGAAAAGTATGACGGCCATTTGGCTACAGAATATGAAGAGAACTGCTTTTCTCTCCAAGTGGTATTAAAAATTTGTGATTGATTGTTTAGAAAGAGAAGCAAAAATCTAAGGCGGGGAATTGCACATATAGAATTTGTTCCGAGGCCCCTTAAGTGTTATCATAAAATCACTTCCCAGTAGAAGGGAGAAAAACCATGCGCAGGCTTTCTGAGGTTTTAAAACAACAATACGGGGAAAAGGTATATAAGCTTTCCCTGAATTCCGGCTGCACCTGCCCCAACCGGGACGGCACGGTGGGCGTGGGCGGCTGCGCTTTCTGCTCAGAGGGTGGCTCCGGGGACTTTGCCCCGCCGTTTCTGCCCATGGAAGAACAAATAGAAGCGGCAAAGCGCTTGATCCAAAGAAAAACAGACGCAAAGCTCTTTATTGCCTATTTTCAGTCCTTTACCAACACCTATGGAGATGTTTCCCGCCTGCGGTCCCTTTATCGCCAAACTCTGCTGCGGGAGGACATTGCCATTCTTTCCCTTGGCACCCGTCCGGACTGCCTGGGAGATGAAGTGATGGAGCTTCTGCGGGAATTGAACAGCATGAAGCCTGTCTGGATCGAGCTTGGGCTGCAAACGGTTCATGACAAAACGGCACAGGCGATGAACCGGGGATACGGGCTTTCCGTATTTGAAGAAGGCTACCGCCGGGTAAAGGAAGCCGGGCTCACAGCCATCATTCACGTGATCTTCGGCCTGCCGGGGGAGACCCGCGGCGACATGCTGGAAACAGTGCGCTATCTTGCCAGGCTGGATCCTCCGCCGGACGGGGTAAAGCTGCAAATGCTCCATGTGCTGAAGCACACGGCCTTGGGAGAACAGTATCAAAACGCTCCCTTCCCCCTTCTGAGCATGGAGGAATACGTGGATCTGGCAGCGGAAAGCATAAAGCTTCTGCCGGAGGAGACCGTGCTCCACCGCATGACTGGCGACGCTCCCGGGAAGCTGCTGATCGCACCGGAGTGGACAAGAAACAAAAAGCGGGTGCTGAATGCCATTAACAAGCGGCTCTCATAACTGCCAACCGGCTTCAGCCAGTTGGTGCAAGACCCTTTCATGCACTGGTTCCCGGGAATCGAGATCCTTCGGGCCATGCCCTCAGGATGACAACGTGCAATAGTGATTCGTGAGTTAAATCACAATTTGCTGCAATGCCTTTCTTTAACAACTGGAACGCGGGCAACAAACAAGTACAACTATCGCCTTTTACAGAAATTCAAACAAAATTTTCCAAAATATTACACAAAGTTGTTGCATTTCTCGAAACTTTATTGTATATTATCAATATTAGAAGCAGTTGGAAAAATTTTCATGCGGTACCCGGCTGCTCCAAAATTATTGAAGGAGGCAAAAATATGTTATCCGGTATCCCTCTAATTATTGCCTTTGTGCTGGCCATTGTGGTCATGATCCTGGCAATCAGTAAATTCAAGATCCACCCCTTCCTGTCCATCATGGGCGTGTCTCTGATCCTGGCTCTGCTCTCTCTGGAGCTGGGCGACGTGCCCGGCACCATTGGCGCCGGCTTCTCCGGCACCTTCTCCAGCATCGGCATCGTCATTATTCTGGGGGCGCTGATCGGCCTTGTTCTGGAAAAGACAGGCGCTGCGCTGAAAATGAGCGACTGCGTTGTCCGGATCGTAGGGAAAAAGCACCCCGAACTTGCCATCATGCTGATGGGCTGGATCATTTCCATCCCTGTGTTCTGTGATTCCGGCTTTGTTATTCTCGATCCCATCCGCCGTGCCATGGTACGGCGTACCAAGACCTCTTCTGTAGCAATGACGGTGGCTCTTTCCGTGGGCCTTTACATTTCCCACTGCTTCATTCCGCCCACACCCGGCCCCATTGCCGCCGCCGGAACCCTGGGCGTTGGCGATCATCTGCTCACCGTTATGGGCCTGGGCGCGCTGATCTCCATTCCCGCCCTGATCGCCGGTTACTTCTATGCCAAATTTATTGGCAGACGGGTCAAGGATAAATCCGAGCGTGAAGGAAACAGCGAAGAGATCGTACAGACCTATGAAGAACTGGTGGCTTCTTACGGCAAGCTGCCCGGCGCTTTCCTGAGCTTCTCCCCCATTCTGGTTCCCATTATCCTCATGGGTCTGGGCTCCGCCTTCTCCATGGCAGGTATCAGTGTTCCGGTTATCGCCTTCCTGGGGACTCCTGTGATCGCACTGGCAGTAGGTGTGATCTTCAGCGTTTTTGTTCTGCTCTCCTCCGGCAAGACCGCCGAGTTCTATGAGATCACCAACGATACTCTGAAGACCGTTGGCCCCATCCTGTTCGTCACCGCCGCCGGCGGCGTTTTGGGCAAGGTGATCAGCGCCGGTTCCATGGTTCAGTACATTACCGATCATTCCAGCGTGCTTTCCACACTGGGGATCTTCTTCCCCTTCCTGCTGGCGGCTATTTTGAAGTCCGCCCAGGGCTCCTCCACTGTGGCCATTACCACCACAGCCGGTATTATCGCCCCCCTGCTGCCCCAGCTTGGCCTGGACAGCCCGGTTCGCGCTGCTTTGACGGTTATCGCCATCGGCGCAGGTGCCATGACGGTTTCTCACGCCAACGACTCCTACTTCTGGGTAGTCACCAACTTTGGCGACATGACCGTAGAGGACGGCTACAAAACACAGACCATGGCAACTTTGGTGATCGGCGTTACTTCCATGCTGGCCGTGTTCCTTGTCAGTCTGTTCGTCCACTGATCGCTCTGCAGAGCTGTAAACGATTCTGTGGCCGCCGCGGCAGCGGCGGCTGCTTTTTATTTTTGGAAAAGGAAGGAACCTTTTATGCGCGTTACGGAAGACGCTAAAATCATTATTCAAGCCGCTTTAGACGCAGCCCTGCCCGACACCGCCGTGAAAAAGGCCCTGGCAGAGCTCCCCCCGTACAAGGGAAAACTGATCCTGGCCGCCATCGGCAAGGCCGCCTGGCAAATGGCCTCCGCAGCCTATAAAGAGCTGGGAGAAAAAATAAGCGGCGGCATCGTTATCACAAAGCACGACCACTCTCAGGGGCCTATCGGGCCGCTGAAGATCTGTGAGGCGGGCCACCCTGTTCCCGATGAGGATTCCTACACCGCCACCCAGGCTGCCATCGATCTGGTCACACCTCTGGGAGCGGATGATCTTGTGCTGTTCCTCATTTCCGGCGGCGGCTCCGCCCTGTTTGAAAAGCCGCTGATCGATACCGCTGAAATGGACGATATCACCCGCCAGCTTCTGGCCTGTGGAGCAGATATTGTGGAGATGAACACCCTGCGAAAGCGCCTGTCTGCGGTGAAGGGCGGAAAATTTGCCCAGCTGTGCGCTCCGGCCCAGGTTTTTTCCGTGGTGCTTTCCGATATTTTAGGCGACCCCATGGATATGATCGCTTCCGGCCCCGCCTATCCTGACAGCGCCACCAGCGCCCAGGCCAAGGCTATTGTGGAAAAATACAGCCTGAAGCTTTCTCCGGAAGCCTTAACGCTGCTGGAGCAGGAAACGCCGAAGCAGCTGGATAACGTCACCTCTCAAATCACCGGTTCTGTCCGCCAGCTGTGCGCGGCAGCTTCCAAGGCCGCGGCAGAGCTTGGCTATGAGCCGGTCATTCTTACCGCCGACCTCTGCTGTGAAGCCAGAGAAGCCGGAAGCTTCCTGGCCGCCATTGCGCAGACACACAGGGATGACGGCAAATCTTTGGCCTACATCGCCGGGGGTGAAACGGTGGTTCATCTCACCGGAAAGGGCCTGGGCGGCCGGAATCAGGAGATCGCGCTGTCAGCGGCCAGAGGCATTGACGGGATCCCGGACTGCGCCGTATTCTCCGTAGGCTCTGACGGCACAGACGGACCCACGGACGCCGCCGGAGGTATCTGCACGGGAGAAAGCGCCGAAAAGCTTCGGCATGCCGGGCTGAACCTTGACAAAGTGCTCCAGGATAACGACGCCTACCACGGCCTGCAGGCCATTGACGGCCTTCTTTTCACCGGCCCCACCGGAACCAATGTCAACGACCTTTCCTGCCTGCTGATCCGCCGCTGATCTCAGAAAATCTCCGCCCGGCGCAGTTTTCCCCGCGCCGGGCATTTTCCTGTCCGGGAAAAGGATTTTATCTTTTCTTTTGGGAAGAATTGTGATAAACTAAAAGCAGAAACATGATAGGAGGCTCTTCCATGCCAGAAATCTGCTTGTTTTACGGAATCCGAATCACCATGTTTTACGATGATCATAATCCGCCTCATTTTCATGCGGAATATGCTGGAATGAAAGCACAGATTGACATTCAAAACAGCTGCATAATACGAGGTGCGCTTCCCAATCGTCAACTGAAATTTATTCTAGCATGGTGTGAGTTGCACAAGGATGAACTGATGCAAAACTGGGAGCTTGCAAAGAATGACCAGCCGCTAAATAAAGTTGCCCCGCTGTAAGGCCTGCAAGCGGCAGCAAATTTACCTATTTGCCATTTCCGACTATGAATGCAGGTGCTAAGAAAGGATGGAAAATATGGATTTTATTCCCCAAGTCGTTCAGGCCGTTGCAGGGAAGGATTTTACAGTATATGCTTATTTTTCTGATGGGACAGTGCGGCTTTTGGACGCAAAGCCCCTAATTCAAAGAGGCGGTGTATTTTCTCCATTGGCTGACGAGCAATTTTTCAGAGAAAGGCTTACTGTGCTGAACGAAACAGTTGCGTGGGATATTGCGGGTACGTTAGACCCTACCGCCTGCGTTGATCTGGACCCCTGCACGCTTTATGAAGATTGTCCCATTGTTGCCGATCCTCTCGAAGTGGTCAGTGCATAAAACCATACTATTTTGGCTTGTGGTATTTCGAAAACCGGAGAGCATAAAAGAAGGCGCCAACATGGCCGTTCCCACTATTTCCGAAATTCAGGCGATCGTTTCTGACTTAGCCGCTCAGTACGGTGCCGAACGTGTGTACCTGTTTGGCTCCTACGCCCGTGGCAGTATCAGTATGACAGAAACCAGCGATGTGGATCTCCGCATTGACAAGGGGCGTATTCGCGGATTGAAGCTGGCGGGGCTTTTGGTAGACTTAGAGGATGCCCTCGGCGTTCCCGTAGACTTGATCCCCACTGATAGCCTTGACGAAAAGTTTTTGATTTCCATTCAAAAAGATGAGGTGCTTTTATATGCCGCTTCTTGATCGTGACGTCAGTATTTTAGAGCATATCATTTCCTACTGCGAACAAATCGAACAGACTATGGCTCCGTTACGGCCTCTACCACCTGGGAGATTATGTCCGATGATATTCCTATCCTGAAAAGCTATTGCCAGTCAATTTTGAAGGAAAAAAGGTGAAAATCTTCACTATGACCAAACCTGCGGGGAGCAATTCGCAAACCGCAGGTTTTTTCTATGCCTTTCGCATACGGCGGCTTACATCAAAAATATCTTTTTCGCATGTTACTTCCAAATCCAGAATTTGGCTGTTTATAGCGGGATTCTCTTATTTCCTGTCTGCTGATCCGCTGCTGATCTTAGAAAATTTCGCCCGGCGCAGTTTTCCCCGTGCCGGGCTTTTTGTCTTAAAATTTCGTTGGAGTCTCTTTCAAAGCGGGAACCCGCTTGCAAAACAAGCCAAAACCGGGTATAATTGTGCCATACTATATACCAGAGCCGAGTCACAGGAATCGGCTTCTGAAACGCTGTGAGGGAATTTTCTATGAAGCTTGGAATCGTGGGGCTTCCCAATGTGGGAAAAAGCACCCTGTTTAATGCCATTACCAACGCAGGCGCGCAGTCTGCGAATTATCCTTTTTGCACCATTGAGCCGAATATTGGCGTGGTGGCCGTGCCGGACAAGCGGCTTCTGAAGCTGCGGGATATGTACGAACCCAACAAATTCACCCCCGCCACCATCGAGTTTGTAGATATCGCAGGACTGGTAAAGGGAGCCTCCAAGGGAGAAGGGCTGGGCAATAAGTTCCTCTCCAACATTCGGGAGGTAGACGCCATTGTCCATGTGGTGCGCTGCTTTGAAAACGACGATATCGTTCATGTAGAGGGCAGCATTGACCCGGGAAGGGATATTGAAACCATCGATCTGGAGCTGGTGCTTTCCGACCTGGAGGTGCTGGACCGCCGCATTGATAAAACCAGAAAGCTTTTGAAAGCCGACAAGAAGTACCAGACGGAGCTGGACTTTTTTGAGCGGGTACATGCCGCGTTGGAAGCCGGAAAATCCGCCCGAAGCGTGGAGTGCGATGAGGACGAGGCCACCCTGCTTTCCACCGTTTCCCTGCTGACCAACAAGCCCATTATCTTCGCCGCCAATATGAGCGAGGAAGATTTTAAAAACGGCATTGAGGAAAATCCTTTCCTGAAAACCGTGCGGCAGCATGCCCAGCAGGAGCATGCCGCGGTGCTTCCCATCTGCGCGGAGATCGAGGCGGAAATTTCTTCCCTTGACCCGGAGGAAAAGGAGCTGTTCCTTGCGGATATGGGCCTTTCGGAATCCGGCCTTGACCGGCTCATTACCGCCTGCTATGACCTATTGGGCCTGATGTCCTACCTGACGGCAGGCAAGGATGAGGTGCGGGCCTGCGGC
>CAMVYG010000016.1 GCA_947171615.1 uncultured Clostridia bacterium | reverse complement strand
TGTGAATGATGATTACACCTTATCAAAAGTTTATCTCTTTTACAAGCTTTCCATATCATTTGCTTTTATCATTATTCTGATTGTCTGTCAAAAGCTTCTGTAGAAAGAAAAACAAAGTTCTGAAAATAAAAAAGGAGAGGAATCACTATGAAATCTAACATTCCCTTTTCTCGTCTTTCCCGCAAGGAAGAAGAAGTCATGGATCTTCTCTGGGACGCCAAAGACGCCCTTAGCAGATCTGAGATTCTGGAGGAGGCCTCTAAGCGCAATCAGAGCTGGAAGCCCAATTCCATTCATATTTTGCTCAATCAGCTGTTGGAAAAGCAGTATGTTACAGTAGCCGGCTTCTATCTGAATTCCCGCAAGCTGGGCAGAACCTTTGCCCCGGCTCTTACCCGGCAGGAATATGTGATCCTGCGGCTCTGCCACGATTCTGAGCTGGCAAAAAAAGCCGGCGTGTCCCTGACAAAGCAGATCGCGGCATTGAAGGAAGCACAGAAGGACTGACTGATTCTTGCTATTTTAAAGGGCGGCGTGAAATTTCTCACGTCGTCTTTTTTACTTCTCAAAAGTCTGTTTTTGATTGCTTGCTTCCCGCCTGTCCCTATGCTATACTTTGTGAAAACGAGTCTTCAGGAGAGAAACCTATTATGAACCCCATCCCAACGATCCTTCAGAAAAAAGCAAAAGAACTGGAACAAAAAACTGCGGCGAAATACCCGGAGCTTGCGCCTCTAGCCGCTCAGTGCTTCCTCAACACCATGGAAACCACCGTAACACAGCTTGCGGATGGCAGTTATTTTGTGATCACCGGAGATATCCCGGCCATGTGGCTGAGAGACAGCGCCGCCCAGTTGAAGCCCTACATCAAATACGCGGCGGAAGATCCGGCCCTGCGGGAGATACTGCGGAGCGTTCTGGAAAAGCAGGCCTTTTATGTAAATCTGGATCCCTACACCAACGCCTTTAACAGCCGGGAACAGGAGCAGGGCTACAGTGAAGATGACCGAAGCAGCTTTTCCAGCGGCTGGATCTGGGAAAGGAAATATGAGGTGGACTCCCTCTGCGCGCCGCTGTACTTCGCCCATGAATATTTTAGCGTCACCGGAGACCGCTCCATTTTTACGCCGGAGCTGCGGCGCATGATCGAGACCATTCTTCACACCTTCCGCACAGAGCAGCGCCACATGACGGATTCTCCCTACTGGTTTATTCGGGAAAATGCCTGGGCTCCCAGCGATACCCTTCCTATGAACGGCAAGGGCAGGCCGGTCAATTTCACGGGAATGACCTGGTCGGGCTTCCGTCCTTCCGATGATTCCTGCAAATTCGGCTTCCTGCTTCCCTCTAACATGATGGCTGTGGTGGCTCTTCGGAAAGCGGCGGAGCTGAGCAATACAGGATATGGAGACAACGCACTCAGTGCCCGTTGCCTGGAGCTTGCTTCTGAAATAGAGGACGGAATTGAAGCCTATGGCATTGTAAATCACCCCAAGTACGGGAAAATGTACGCCTATGAAACCGATGGCTTCGGAAACTACAACCTGATGGACGATGCCAATTCTCCCAGCCTGCTTTCCATTCCCTACCTGGGCTATCGTCCTGCCACAGACCCCGTTTATCAAAATACCCGGCGGTTTCTTCTTTCCGGGGATAACCCCTATTATGTCAGCGGCAAAGCGGCAAAAGGGATCGGCAGTCCTCACACGCCTCCGGGATATATCTGGCATATCGGGCTTACCATGCAGATTTTGACCAGCATTGATCCTATAGAAAAGCAGGAGTGCCTTGCCATGCTGGCCCGCACCCATGCCGGAACCAATTTCATGCACGAGGGATTTGACGCCAATGACCCCGCGAAATTTACCCGCCCCTGGTTTGCCTGGGCAAATTCCCTTTTTGCGCAAATGCTGGAAAAAGAGGTTGATCCGGAGTAACGCCATATGCCGGGGTTGAGTGAAAATCTGCTACAGCCCCCATGCTGAAGGCTGTACTGCTTTTCTGGAAATTTTATGATAACAGTAAAACCAAAGCCGGGAGTTTTTCTCCCGGCTTTGGTTTTGCCTATAATTTATCTGGTATCCGGTGAGCCCTTGCCCCTTATGAACAGGGGGAAAGGGTTATTTATATCACTATGGGATCGGGCGGTTTTCCTTGGGTCAAAAGGTTCTTGGTGAATTCGCTGAAAATCTATTCCCCTTTTTGTACGAATGCGTCAATGGAAATGTAAATACTTTCAGTATACGATGGCATATAGAGAAGAATATACAAACAAAAGAGGAGGATAACTGGCATGAATCAGGAGTTTCAGCGTGAGCTGGAGAACACACAGTATGTACATAGACCTTTGCCGCTGCACCGGGAGCGTTCCCTGGAGGCGGGCTTTTCTCAGAAAAAGGTTCTGAACAGGCAGGTGCTGTTCGGCAGCGAGGCAGAGAGTGAGCTCACTACCCCTCAGGAAGGGGAGATCAACACAACGGAAGACACGATAACCATTACCGCGCCTCTGCACGGAGACCATTGGCCGGAAGGCGCTCCCCAGGACGGAGACTATACAAATTACGGATCAGCCACCATAAGGTTTAACCTTGACCGCCACAACTGGAACGGCTTTCACCGCCTCCGCTTGCAGGTGCGCCCCAGGGTGACAGGAGCCCGTATTCTTTCTCTGCATATTTCCATCAAAAACGAAGGCGTAACGCCGATCCCCGATCCTTATTTCCGGGAGGGCTCCACGGCGTTTGATTTGGAAAACGGCAAATGGAACGACTGCATCTGGGAATTTGCCGCCATGCCCAGAGACGCCGTTACAGAATTGAATCTATCCGCTCTTCTGAACGGCAGAGATGTGGGAGCTGGAAATACTCTGATCTATGACTACCGGGAAATTGCTTTGGAAGCTGTGGAGTTTCCGGAGCATGAGCGTGGCTGGCAGCGGCAGGACAATGCCATTCTCCTTTCCACGGTGGGCTATTGGCCCAGGGGAGAGAAAACGGCCATTGGCGGAGAAGCGGCAGACAGTTTTCATCTGTTGGATGCCGCAAGCGGGGAAGTGGTGTTCCGGGGGAAAACCTCCTCTGCGAAAAATGAGCGGGGAGACTTTCAGGTGCTGGACTTTTCCTCCTTTGACCGGCCGGGGCGGTATCGCTTACAGGCAGGGGGAGTGCAAAGCTGCTCCTTTGAAATACAGGAAGATCTTTGCAGGGAAAGCCTGTGGAAGGTGCTGAATTTCTTTTTCTGTGAACGGTGCGGAACGCCTGTGCCGGGAAAGCACGGCTCCTGCCACCTGGACACGGTAGGCTGGCATAACGATACGGCGGTAAGCTTTGCCGGCGGCTGGCACGATGCGGGAGACGTTTCCCAGCAGACGGCCCAAACGGCAGAGATCGTCCACGCCCTGTTTGAGACGGCGCAGCGCTCTCAAAATGACAAAATGCTGTATCTCCGGCTGATGGAGGAGGCCCAGTGGGGACTTGATTTTGTTCTGCGCACCCGCTTTGGGGACGGTTATCGGGCCACCAGCGCCGGGGCTACCCGGTTTACCGATAATCTGCTGGGGGATTTTGACGATGTGACCGTTCGGGTGCACGACCATTCCTTTGAAAACTTCCTGTTCAGCGGCGTGGAGGCCTTTGCCGCCCACTGCCTGCGGGGTTATGACGATGCTTTGGCAGACTCTGCTCTTTTGGCCGCCGAGGCGGATTACGACTTTGCCCAGGCAAAATTTGCCGAGACCGGTGTAGAACCGGCCAACATGTATGAACATACCCATGGCAGCGGGCTTTCCCAATACTATGCGGTGGCAAGCTGGGCAGCCTCCAATCTCTATCAGGAGGATCGCCGGGAGGACCGGGCCGTGGCTGCCCGCTCCTTTGCCGAACGGCTTATTCGCTGTCAGGAGCAGGGAGAGGCGGGAATTCCCCTGAAGGGATACTTCTACCGGGACGAAAGCCACCGGGCCATCGTTCACTTCAATCACCAGTCCAGAGAATACCAGTTTGTGCAGGCGCTGGAGCTTCTCTGCCGCACCCAGCCGGAGGCGGCGGAAAAGCCCGGGTGGGAAAACGCCATGAAGCTGTACGGACAGTATTTGAAAGACATTGCCGGGAATACGGCTCCTTACGGAATGCTTCCCGCCGGGGTACACAAGCTGGATGAAGCAGAGAACAAAGAGACCTTCCGGGTGATGCACATTCTCTGTGACTATGAGCAGGAGCGGGAAAACTACAAGGCGCAGCTTCATGCCGGAAAGCCCGTTGCCCCGGGCTATGTTCTCCGGAATTTCCCCGTGTGGTTTTCCTTCCGCGGAAATGGCGCTGTGATGCTGGCCATGGGAAAAGCCGCCGCCATTGTGGGCAATTATTTTAAGGACGATGCGCTTTTGCAGCTGGGGCGGGAGCAGCTTTACTGGATGTGGGGCAAAAACCCCTTTGGGCAGTCTCTTGTTTACGGTGTGGGAAGCAATTACTGCCGCCAGTATGCCGTGCTGTGCGGCGACTGCGCGGGGGCTGTGCCGGTGGGCATCGAGACCCGGGAAAACGAGGATGCGCCTTACTGGCCTCAAAACAACAACGCCACTTACCGGGAAGTGTGGGTGGGCTCTGCCTGCCGCTTCCTCTGGCTGTGCGATGAATACCTCTGAAAGGAAGGGACCAATTCCATGATGGAAAAAACTTATCTGGGGGTAGACCTGGGCGGCACAAAGCTGCTGGTAGGAGAGATGACGGAGAAGGGAGAGATCCTTTCCTCCAGACAATATCCCAGCGGGCCTTTGCCGCAAAAGGAAGCACTTGACCTGATCTGCCAAAGCCTGGAAGATTATCTGAAAACAGGCCGTCCCCATGACGCGCCGCCTCCTGCCGCCCTGGGCGTGGGGCTGGTAGGGCGGATCGATTCTGAGACAGGGCGGTGGCTGGAGATCGAGCCGGGCAGGGACGTGGAGCTGAATGCGGCGGAGGTTTTGCGGGAGAAATTTCATCTGCCCTGTTTTCTGGATAACGACGTCCGCAGCGCCGCAAAAGCGGAGCTTCTGTTTGGAAACAACAGTCAGAATATGATCTACCTCAACGTGGGAACTGGGGTAGCCGCCGGCTTTGTGGTACACGGAAAGCTTTTGCGGGGCGGCCACAGCAACGCAGGGGAGGTGGGGCATACCACCTCAGGCATTGCGATGCGGGCCCCCTGCGTGTGCGGGCGGCCGGACTGTGTGGAATCGGTAGCTTCCGGCTCCGGCCTGGACAAATGCGCGCGGATTCTTGTTTCCCAATATCCCGGCACCAAGCTGAAGATCCCTGAAGAAGGACGCGTCAGCGCAAAGGATATTTTTGCTCTGTACGGGCAGGACCCGCTCTGCACCCTGCTGACCGATCATGCCGCCCAGGCTTTGGCGAATCTGATTATGAATCTGGTTCGGTTCGCCGATCCGGAATGGGTGGTGCTGGGCGGCGGTGTGCTGACAGATGGATTTTTATATCCGAAAATTCTGGAGCGGTTAAGCTCTCACACGGTCCGCTTTGTAAAAGACAACATCGTTTTAACACATCTTGACCCAGCGAAAATCGGCCTGATGGGGGCCTGCTCCAACGCTATTCTGGGTCTGAAAACACAATAGGAGGAATCATTATGTTAAAAGTTACCATTGCAAAGAACGAACAGGAATTTGATGTGATGGCCGCCTGGCGGATCATCGGGCAAATGCTGAAAAAGCCCGATTCGGTGATCGGCCTTTCCACAGGAGCCACCACAAAAAACATGCACGCCATTGTCAGCGATATCTATGGGAAATATCCCTTCGATACCAGCCAGGTCACCCTGTTCAACGTGGACGAGCTGACAAATCTGCCCCGCAGCTATGCAGGGTGCTGCTATACCATGATCGCGGAGCAGATCGCTCGCCCTCTGAATATTCCGGACGAACGCTTCATTATGCCGAAAACCATTTCCGAGGATTATGAAAGCGAGTGCCGCAGTTTTCAGCAGGCTTTGGAAGAAAGAGGCGGGGCAGATCTGCAAATGCTGGGCCTGGGCTATAACGGACACATCGGCATCAACCAGCCCGGCACCCCCTTTGGCAGCGAGACCTGGGTTTCCCCTATGGACCCTGTTTTTGAGGCGAGAGTGCGGAAAGAGACCGGCGTACCTCCGGAGCACCAGCTGGGCGGCCTGACCCTGGGCATCCGCACCATTATGCACACAAAGCACATCATTCTCATTGCCAAGGGAGAGCACAAGGCCGAGATGGTGCGGCAGATGCTTAAAGGCCCTGTTACAGAGGATATTCCGGCCTCTGTGCTGCAGCTTCACCCGAGCTGCGAATTCCTGCTGGACGCGGACGCCGGAAAATATGTGGCGGATATGGCGGAGTGAGGAATTCCCGGGCTTTTTTGCAGCCGGGGAATCCACATTCCTCGGAAAGAAGCTCTGGAAATTTCTAAAGAAAGGATGGTGTGGTCATAAAGATGAAAGTATTGGTGATTTCGGACGACACCTGGCACCCTGCCGAGGTGATCGAGCTGGGACTGCGTCCGCTGAACGATTGTTTTGATATGACGTATATCCGCACCGCGAAGGATATTTTGACGCCGAAGCTCCTGCGGGAATTCGATGTGGTAATGGTCTGCAAAGGAAACTGTATCAATATCGGAAACCACGAGCCCTGGTTTGAAGAGGGTGTGACCGAGGTGATGCCCTGGGATTTTCAGCGCTATGTGGAAGAGGGCGGCGGTTTCGTGGCCCTGCATGCCGGGAACTGCTTCTGGAAGGGAGACGCCATGACAGAGCTTACCGGAAACTGCTTTGTCGGCCACCCGCCGAGATGTCCGGTAAGCCTGCATTTTGAGAGTTCCCCGCTGACCCGGGGCGCGGAGGACTTTACCGAGCGGGATGAGCACTATCAGATAGAGGTGACCGCAAAGGACGCAAAAGTGTTCGCCACATCGTCGTCCGAAACCGGAGGCTCACAAATAGCCGGTTACACCCGGGAGCTTGGTATGGGCCGGGCAGCCGTATACACGCCGGGACACACCCTTGCCATGCTTTCCCACCCGTCTACCCAGGCGATCCTGAAGAACCTTCTGCGTTGGGCAGGGAAGGTAAGCTGAAAGCGGGGATCTTGCGGGATAGACTGTTCTGTTGGAGAAAGATTTGATGGGAGCGTTAATAATGGATAAAATCAAAGGCGTTAATTTCGGGAATTGGCTGGTGCTGGAAAAATGGATGTCTCCGGAGTTGTTTGCCGGTACCACGGCGGAGGACGAAGACGAGCTGTGCCGTCAGCTGGATCGGGAGGAACTGACCAGACGGCTGAAGGAGCACCGGGATTCCTATATTACCAGGGCTGATTTTGAATATGTAAAGTCGGTGGGGATCAACACTGTGCGCATTCCTGTACCCCATTTTATCTTTGGGGACGATCCGGAATTTTGCGAGCCCTATGTTCCCTGCGCAGAATATCTGGATCAGGCCTTTGCCTGGGCGGAGGAAACCGGCTTAAAGATTTTAATCGACCTGCACACCGCCCCGGAAAGTCAAAACGGCTTTGATAACGGCGGCATTTGCGGTGTGTGCAAGTGGGCCCAGTCTCCAAAGCGGATCCACCGGGTGCTTACGGTTCTGGAAAAGCTGGCGGCCCGGTATGGAAGTCGGGAAGGCCTGTGGGGGATCGAGCTTTTGAACGAGCCCATTTCCGAGCAGGCGTGGCAGGGCGTGCAAAGCCGCTATGTGCCTGTCAAGAAAGAACGGGCGGAAGGCTCCGACTTTGTGCCGCTTTCCGTGCTGTACGATTTTTACAAGCGTGGGTATGAGGTTCTGCGCCGTCACATGGACGAAAGCAAAGCGGTGGTATTTCACGATGGCTTCCGCTTTGAGGCGTGGAGCGATTTCATGACCGGGCCGGAATACAAAAATGTTGTGCTGGACGCCCACTGGTATCTGGGCTTTGGCCCCGGAGACAGAACGGAGCTTGACCTGCTGACCGAGGTGCTGAAGGACGATGTGAAAAAGCTGCGGGACATGAGCAGATCCCACCCGGTGGTGATCGGCGAATGGTGCCTCAGCCACAATCTCCCCAAAGAGGAGATGACCCCCGTCCAGCAGGAGCTGAGTTATCGTCTGCTGGCAGATGCGCAGCTGACCGCCTGGGAAGAGTGCGCGGGGTATTTCTTCTGGAGCTATAAGCTGTTATCCCATATCCCCAGCTGGGATTTCCGCAAGTGCGTAGAACGGGGCTGGCTGCCCCGGAAGCTGTGATTCGGCGGCAATTTTGCTGTAATGGCGCAAGGAGGAGAACTGATGGGAAGTATTTTGGCCGGTGGAGAAAAGACACTTGCGGTTTTCCCGGAAGCGCTTCGAAAGGAGCTGCGGGAACTTGCAGAGCTGGACGACTCTTTTATTCTCACGGCAGAAAACTACAGGCAGTACATACCGCGGCTAACTGGGGCGGAATACATTTTTTCCACATGGGGCATGCCTGCCCTGAGCGAGCAGGAGATCAAAACTGCTTTTCCCAACCTGAAGGCCGTGTTTTATGCCGCCGGTTCAGTGCAGTATTTTGCCCGGCCTTTTCTGAACCGGGGAATCCGGGTGTTCAGCGCATGGGCGGCAAACGCCGTGCCTGTAGCGGAATATACGGTGGCACAAATCGTTTTGGCAAATGCCGGTTTTTTCCAGTCTACCTGTTATCACAGCCGGGGCGATACGGAGCGTTCCTATCCCTGCGCCCGTCTGTTTCCCGGAAACTACGGCTGCAAGGTGGGTATTTTGGGAGCAGGGCAGATCGGTACGCTGGTCATTCAGATGCTGAAAAATTATCGGCTTCAGGTGCTGGTGTTTGATCCCTTCCTGTCAGAGGAGCGGGCCGCGGCCCTGGGCGTGAAAAAAACCGGCCTGACGGAAATTTTTTCAGAGTGCCAGACCATCTCCAATCATCTGGCGAATAATGAGCAGACGGTGGGCATCCTCAATTACGAAACTTGCTTTTCTCATATGAAGGATACCGCCACCTTTCTCAATACCGGACGGGGCGCGCAGGTGGTGGAAGAGGATCTTGTCAGGGCTCTGCGGGAAAAAACCAATGCCGCCGCGGTGCTGGACGTCACCTTTCCCGAGCCACCGGAGCAGGGACACCCTTTCTACACCATGCCAAATGTCTTCTTAACGCCCCACATTGCCGGGAGCAAGGGAGACGAGGTGGTACGTATGGCCCGGTATATGCTGGAAGAATTTCAGCGGATGCGGCAGGGCGACCCCCCTCGTTACGAGGTGACTTTGGAAATGCTGGAGCATATGGCGTGAAAGAGCGGATATCTTACCATCGATTGACAAAGGTAAACTGCCGAAAAGTATAACGGCGCCTTGCGGAATATCTATCAGAATGGAGAGTTTACAGTAACGGCGCTGCTGTGCTATAATCAGGCAAAACGGTAAAAGGAGAAAAGCGCCATGAAGCTCAAGCTGATTGCCTGTAAGGTTTTGACAAGGGAACTTTCCTATTTGATCGCGCGCTCCCCTAATATGATAGACGTCACTTATCTGCGACAGGGATATCATGAAAACCCGGACTCCCTGCGGGAGATTTTGCAGGGTGAAATAGACGCTGTGGAAAGCGGGGAAGACAGCCATACGAATCGCAGCAGGGGAAGTTTTAGCATTGGCGAAAGCGAGGAGGACTTTGACGCGATCTTGCTGGGCTACGGTTTGTGTTCCAACTCCGTGATCGGGATTACGGCAAAAAGACACAAATTGGTGATTCCCCGTGCTCACGACTGCATTACGCTGTTTATGGGAGCAAAGGAAACCTATCGGAAATATTTTTCTGAGCTGCCCGGCTGCTATTGGTATACCGACAGCTGGATCGAAAATTCCCGTATGCCCTGCGAAGCGCACCACCGGGATGAATTGCAGCGGCTTCTGGAAAAGGGCTATGAGGAGGACGAGGCCGAGTTTGTGCTGGAGGAAATAGGCGGACTGAGAAATTATAAAAGCGCCGCCTATATTCAAATGCCCTGCGGAAGCAACCCGGAGCATCTTGCGTTTACCAAATCGGCATGTGAGTTTTTCCACTGGAATTTTCACCGTTTAGATGGGAGCATAGAGCTGCTGCGGCGGTTTACGGACGGTGAATGGAACGAGGAAGATTTTCTGGTGCTGGAGCCGGGAGAGAAGGCGGCCCCCTCCTATGATGAAAAAATCCTCAAAAAACAAGAGGAGAAGATTCTGTAACAATGAATTTTCTGCTTTCCCTGATGGAGCACGGTGGAGCAAGAGACCACCGTGTTTTTTATGTTCAAAGCAGCCTTGCGAAAGGCGCACCCTGCTCCAACAAACGCTGTGAAAAGCTTCGTGCCGCTTTTTCTGGTTGGGGAAAATCACTTGACGGAACGGAAAATTTGCGGTACATTATTACCAGAAATAAAGTGCATTATGCTCTTGAATTTATGAAAAAAGGCGGCGATAAAATGGAAGCTTTGAAATTTCTGAACGGACAAGGGGATTTTTTGCTGACGGACGCTCAGCGATGCCCGGAGGCGTATTTTCCGCTGGTCAACGAGGGCGGGATGATGTCCAGCATTACTCCGTTGCTTGCGGGAGACTGCAAAACCGATCAAAATACCTTCCTGCTAGCTCCGGCCAGCGCGGAGACCTTACAGGAAAGCACGGCCACCCGGAATTTCTGGGTCTGCCGAAAAGGGGAAAAGCCCTGGTCCGTAACGGGGAAAAGCGCCGCTCAGCGGGCGGACGAAACGGAAACTTCCACCTTGACAGGGGGCCTTTTGTGGCAGAAGCTTACCCGGGAAAGCGCCGATGGACTTCGGGCAGAAACGCTGAGCTTTGTTCCGGCAGGGCAGGACCGTGTGGAGATTTTGCAGGTTTCCCTGACGAATACAGGAACGTCCCCCTTTACCTTTTCCCCTGTGGCGGCGATCCCCCTGTATGGACGTTCCGCCGATAACATTCGGGACCACCGGCACGTTACCAGTCTGCTGCACCGGATCACACTGACAAAATTTGGAGTAGATCTTCACCCCACCTTGACCTTTGACGAGCGGGGACATCAGAAGGGGGAAATTACCTACCGTGTTTGGGGGGCGGAGGAGAACGGAGCCGCTCCGGCAGGCTTCCTGCCTCTGGTACGGGATTTTGTAGGCTGCGGCAGTTATGACTGGCCCCAGGCGCTGACAGAGCTGGAGGGTGTTTCCCTGCTGCGGGAAGGAGATACCGCACAGGGAGGGGAAGCGGTGGCGTCCCTGTTCTTCCGTGAGACCACCCTTGCCCCCGGAGAGACCCGGCGCTACCAGGTGGTTCTGGCGGTAGACGATGATCCTGCGCCTTACCTGACCGCCGCCGGGGTGGAGGCCCAGCTGGAAAAGACAAAGGACTGGTGGCAGAAAGCTGCCTCTCAGCATTTCCACACGGGAGATACTGAGTTTGACGCCTGGATGCGCTGGGTGGGGATCCAGCCCCTGCTCCGGCGGATCTGCGGGTGCAGCTTCCTGCCCCATCACGATTACGGCAGGGGCGGCAGAGGCTGGCGGGATCTCTGGCAGGACAGTCTTGCCCTGCTCCTGACCGACCCTGCCGCTACCCGAAATGATCTGCTGTGCTACTTCGCGGGCGTGCGCACAGACGGTACCAACGCCACCATCATCGGTACAAAGCCCGGAGAGTTCAAAGCAGACCGGAACAATATTCCCAGAGTGTGGATGGATCACGGATTCTGGCCGCTGCTCACGGTAAACCTCTATTTGGACGAAACAGGGGACGATGATTTCTTGCTGGAGGAGCAGCCCTATTTTGCAGATACGCTGGCCTTCCGGGGAGAAGGCGGCCCCCGGGTAGACGCGGGAGCCTCTCACAGCGGCACGGTGCTGGAGCATTTGCTGATCCAGGCAGTTACGGCCTTTTTTGACGTGGGAGAGCATGGTCATATGCGGCTGCGGGGCGCCGACTGGAACGACGGGCTGGATATGGCCCGCAGCCGGGGTGAGAGCGTGGCCTTTACCGCTGCCTATGCCGGGAATTTTGCCACTCTTTCCACTCTGCTGAAGCGCTTGGAGCAGCAGGGGCAGAAAACGGTTTCTCTTGCAAAGCCCCTTCTTTCCCTGCTGGAAAGCGGCTTTGGTTCGCCGAAGCAGATGCAGCAGGCTCTTTATGAGTACTGCTCCGCCGCCAGCACTAATACGGAAAAGGCGGAAGCCTCTCTTTCCCACCTTACTGACCGTATGCTGAGTATGAGAGACTGGTTGTGGAAGCATATCCGGGAAACGGAATGGACGGGAGACGGCGAGGGACGCCACTGGTTTAACAGCTATTATGACGATTCCGGCAGGGCCGTGGAGGGCGTTCACAACGGGAAGCCCCGCATGATGCTTACCGGCCAGGTGTTCTGCCTGCTTTCCGGCACGGCAGACGGCCCCAAAGCCCAGGAGATCGTAGAGGCGGCAGATCGGTATCTCTATGATGAAAACCGGGGCGGCTACTGCCTGAATACGGATTTTGAAGAAGTTAAGCTGGATATGGGCCGGATGTTTGGCTTTGCTTACGGACACAAGGAAAACGGCGCGGTGTTCTGCCATATGGCGGTGATGTATGCCTATGCCCTGTATTCCCGGGGTTTCGCGAAAGAGGGCTGGAAGGTGCTTGAAAATCTGTACCGGCAGAGCAGCCGTTTTGAAAAAAGCCGGATACTGCCCGGCATTCCGGAATATTTTGACGACCGGGGCCGGGGTATGTACCCCTATTTGACCGGGGCGGGAAGCTGGTGGCTGCTGACCTTGCAGACCCAGGCCTTTGGCGTGCGTGGCAAGGCGGGAGATTTGGTGCTTGCCCCCAAGCTGACAGCGGGGCAGTTCACGGCGGACGGCAAAGCGGAGATCACCTGCGCCAGCGCCGGGCATACCCTGCATGTTTGTTATGAAAATCCTGACAGGCTGGACTGGGGTGAGTATATGATCCAGTCGGTTATCTGCGGCGGTCAGACCTGGGCGGGACAGGGAACAGAGCTTGTGATCCCTGCAAAGGAGCTTCCGGCGGGAGAGCTTACCATCACGGTAAAGCTGGCTGCAAAATAAAAGGAGAGGACAGAGCGTATATGTTTGACGAGAGAAACAGGTTTGTCATAAAAAATTATCAGGAAAAGCCTACCTTTTCCAGCTTCCTGCCGGGAATCGGCGGAGAATTGGGCGTGCCCATCTGGTGCTACTACAATAACCGGGGGCAGGCTGTATGCAGCTTTGGCGTGTCGGATAAAGACCATCCCATCATGGAATTTTGTCCCGCCCATGTATCCTACCGCGATGTAAGCCGTACCGGTTTTCGCACCTTCTGTAAAATTGACGGCCGCTATAAAGAGCTGTTTACCCGGCAGTGCGACATGCACATCGGCATGAGCGAGGTGGAGATTACCTGCGCGGAGGAAGAGCTTTCCGCCTCCGCCCTTTACTTCGGCATACCGGGAGAGCGTTCTCCCGCTCTGTGCAGAGTGCTCACTCTGCAAAATACCGGGGAAAAGCCTTTGCAGCTGGAACTTTTGGACGGCATGCCCGCCCTTGTGCCCTATGGGATCAGCCATGATACGCTGAAAAACGAGGCCAATCTGGCCAAGGCCTGGATGCAGGTGGAGGACGCCGAAACGGGCCATGCCTATTTCCGGGTGCGGGCTTCTATGGCAGATACCGCTATGGTCACTCAGGTGGAGGGCGGAAATTTCTGCCTTGCCTGGGACGAAGCGGGAAATTCTTTAAAGCCGTTGGTGAATCCCTCCCTGGTTTTTGGGGAGGACACCTCTTTGGCAATGCCCCACGGATTTTTGGAGCGCTCTCTTTCTGAGCTTTGCGCCATGCCCCAGATCACCCAAAATCTGTTCCCCTGCTGCTTCCTGCCGAAAGCGGCGGTGCTGCAGCCGGGAGAAGCGCTGCGGCTTACCTGCCTGTACGGTCAGGCGGAAAGCAAAGACAGGGCGGCGGATCTCGCGCAAAGAGCCGCGGATAAAAATTGGGCGGACGAAAAGCGGGAGGAAGAAGCCCGGGTGGTAAGAGAACTGTGCGCCAGGGCCGCCTGTAAAACGGCGGATCCAGTGTTTGACGCCTACAGCCAGCAGGCTTATCTGGATAACCTGCTCCGGGGTGGAGCGCCCATACTTTTTACAGATGGGGAAAAGGAAGTGCCCTTCTATCTCTATTCCAGAAAGCACGGCGATCCGGAGCGGGAGTATAACTACTTCTCTCTGGGCCGGGAATATTATGCCCAGGGAAACGGCAATTTCCGGGATGTAAACCAGAACCGCCGCAGCGATGTGCTGTTTACGCCAAAGCTGGGGAGAGAGAATATCCATACCTTTTTCGATTTGATCCAGACCGATGGCTATAACCCACTGGTGGTCACACACAGCACCTTTACCCTGTCTGAAGAGGCGAAAAAGCTTCTTCTGCAAAAGGCTCCTCAGGCGGAGGATATTCTTTCCCAGCCCTTTACGCCGGGTAAGCTGTCCATGGCGGCAGAGGATTGGGGCATGAGCAAAGAGGAGGCCAAAGCGTTTACGGCGCAGGCGGTGTGCGCGGCGGAAAGCGAAGCCAATGCGGAGTTCGGAGAGGGCTATTGGAGCGACCACTGGACCTATAATCTGGATCTTGTGGAGGCCTATCTCAGCGTATTCCCGGAAGAAAAGGAAAATCTGCTGTTTGAAGACCGCCGGTACCGCTATTATGAAGCAAAAGTGCGCATCAATCCCAGAGTAAAGCGGTATGAAATGACGAAAAACGGGCTGCGCCAATACCATGCGCTGGCTCCGGAGGCAAGGGAAACTACATATAAGTGGATGCGCACGGCAGACGGGCAGGAGGCAAGAAGCACCCTGATAGAAAAGATGATCCTTCTGTGCACCCTGAAAACAGCCACGCTGGACCCTGCCGGTATGGGCGTGGAGATGGAGGGCGGAAAGCCCGGCTGGTACGATGCGTTAAACGGCCTTCCGGGTCTTTTTGGCTCCTCCATGGCGGAGAGTTGTGAGCTGGCCCGGTTGCTGCGGTTTACCATAGAGGCGCTGGAAGTCCATGCAGGCAGCGTAGAGCTGTATGATGAGATCGTTTCTCTGCTTTCCGGGATCGATCAGATCCTTTCCACCCGGCAGGAAAGCTATGCCCGCTGGGATCAGATGAATCTTCTGAAGGAAGCCTACCGGGCGAAAACCGAAGGAGGCTATCAGGGAGCCCGGAAAGCGGCAGACAGCAAGGAGCTCAGCGAAATGCTTTCCAGGCTGGAAGCGGCGGTGCAGAAGGGGATCGAGGCGGCCTGCGGCTTTGGCGGCGGAGTGATCCCCACCTACTTTACCTTTACCGCCACCGCCGTGGAGGATACGGAAGAAGGCCCCATGCCCACCCGGCTTCAGCCTGAGGCCATGCCGCTGTTCCTGGAAGGGCCGGTTCACTACCTGAAGCTTGCCAATGAAACGGAAAAGAAGCGGGAGTTGCACCGGCTGGTGAAGCAAAGCCCGCTGTATGACGAAAAGCTTCATATGTATAAGGTAAACGCCAGTCTGCGGGATGTGAGCTTTGAGGTGGGAAGAGCCAAGGCCTTTACTCCCGGTTGGCTGGAAAATGAATCAATCTGGCTCCATATGGAATACAAGTATTTGCTGGAACTGCTGAAAAGCGGACTGTATGAGGATTTTGGAGAGGCGCTTCACGATGCGGCTATTCCATTCCTGGATTGGGAACAGTACGGGCGCAGTCCGTTGGAGAATGTTTCTTTCCTGGCCTCTTCCGCCAATCCCGATCCCGCCGTCCACGGCAGGGGCTTTGTGGCACGGCTTTCCGGCTCCACGGCGGAATTTATGCAGATCTGGCAGTTGATGTTCTTTGGCGGGCGTCCCTTCCGCCTGGAAAACGGGGAGCTGCGCATGGAGCTTTCCCCCTGCATTCCGGAGTATCTGATGCCGGAGAACGGCCGGGTGGAGGCTGCGTTCCTGGGGAATATAAAGGTGATCTATGATGCGCAGGGCTGTAAAGCTCTGGCGCCCCATCAAACCGGAGCCACAGGATATAAGCTGACCTATCGGGATGGGCGCACGGAAGAAATACAGAGCGGCTTTTTGCCGGAGCCCCAGGCCCGTGCGGTGCGGGATGGCAAAGTGCGGGAGCTGCGGGTGAAAATGGAGCGGATCGCGGCGGCGAAACAATAATTATCTCAAGCTGTTTTTCTAAAAACAACCCGCCTTGGCCAACAGCCATGATCTCCTGATTTGTGACCGAATTTCTTTTCTTTAACAAAAAGCACGGCGGAACCCGTTTAGAAGGGTTCCGCCGTGCTTTTTATCATGTTTCTGTCCTCCATTGCGTTACAGTATGGATCAGCGTTTTAGAAAGATATGAAAGAATGAAGTAAACGGGAAAGCAAAGCCACAGCAGCCGGTCTTTTGCTAAAGCTGAATGCAGAGAAATAGAGGCGAGAAAGGAAAGCAGCAGGGAAAAGGCACACCACAGCCACAAACGGAGAGTAGGGCCGGTTTCTCTTACCGCTGCCTTTTCTAATGTGGCCGCTGTTTTGTCACTGTGTTCCTTAGAATAACAAGTGAGGAAAAGCGGAAACAGCAGCACGGAAAGCGCCCCGAATACAAAGGCCTGTAGGGTGGGAAGCAGCAGACAGAGATCAAATTCTGTTTTTTCCGCCATGAGAAAGCGAAGGAGCTCCTCCTTCTTTTGCTGCCAAAGCTGGCCCCAAAAATCAAAATCGGACCACTTATTGGGTAAAAATTCTTCCGGGATTTGGAAGGAAACCCCTGTGACCCACAACATGAAAAACCACACGGCTCCGGCCATGAGAAGAGAAAGGAAAAAGGGAATGGGAAATTCTGTAGAAGAAAAAGCCGTTTTCAGGAGAGAAAAGAAAAGGGAAAGAAACAGGAGGAAGGGAAAGAGCAGGGAGAAGAATCCGGCAAGGCTTTTCCAGGTATGAGTAGAGACCCAGCCGCCGGAAAGCCCGTGACGGCTGCTAAATTCCGCAAGCGCTTCCCGAAGGGGAACATCCTCCGGCGGGCGCAGGGTCAGGCGGGTAAGTCCCTCTTCCTTTGATTCTGCCTGGCAAAGCAGAATAGGGCGGGAGGTTTCCACAATGCCCCGCACGGTAAGCGCCCGTCCGCGCCAGAGAAGGGAAGCTCCTACAGGAGCGGGACTGCCAAAAAGAGCCTGCGCGGTGGCTTCGTCCAGTAAGCAGCCTTCCGTGTCCTCCGGAAGAAGCGGCGCACTGGAGGAAAAAAGCAGGGTGGAGCTTCCGGAAAGGGAGATCACGGCGGCCGAGGCGGAACGGTTCAAATCAGGGTTTTCAAGAGACTGCTCCTTTTCCTCCTTCCACATGGTAAAAGCGGCAGGACGCTGCTCCTCTTTTTCCCGCTCCGCCATGGCCTGCGCCTCATTCCCTGTCAGGGAGAATCCGGAGAAAAAGGTGGTATAGAGATCGGGAAGCTGTTCCAGGCTTTTCACAGCGGAGCGGGAGAGCGCCAGGCAGAAAAACAGCAGAGCGCACAGGAGAGGGCAGCTCCAGCGGCGCAGGGCGGTCACGGATTTTCCAGGCGGATTCTGTCGCCTGCCCCCACCGGCTTGCTGGTGCTTGTGAGAAATTTTTGGTCGGAAAAGAACAGGCCGCTGTCCAGCGCGGCGTAGGAGTCGTTCTTTTCCAATACCGATACATCCATGTGCCTGGCCACAAGCTCTGTGCCCAGAATCCCCTTTTCCTCGCTGGGAACCAGTAAGAAGTAAGCGCCGGTTTCGCCCCGGAGAGCGCTGAGGGGAACGACTACCGGATATTCCTGAGATTTCCGAACAAGCTCCAGGCTGGCGGTTTCCCCGATTTCCAGAGAGTCCTTTGGCAGGCGAACCGTCACGTCCAAAAGCTCCGGGTTACTGCTGCTTTTTCCCACCGCTTCCACCGTAAGCCCGGTAATGGGTTCCTTGCTGCCAGAGGGTTTTAAAGTTACCTCCGCGCCCGGAACCACATAGCTTTTCTGCTTTATCGGAACCTGAGCGGTAAAGACGGCGCTTTGTCCGCTTTCGGCCAGTAAAACGGCGGCGCCATCCGGTGTGAGACTGCCCACCTCCACGGAAAGCCCTGTCACTGTGCCTGCCCGGGGAGAGCGGACCGTTCCGCCGGAAAGGAGCAGGTTTTCCAATTTTTCCACTTGTTCTTCCTGAGCTGTCAGGGCCATTTGATTTCTTTCCCCGGTGCTGTCGGAAGGCTCCGCCTGCTGGGCGTCCTCTACTGCCCGCCGGGCAGCCCGCAAAGCGGTTTCCCGGTTTTCTACCGCCTGGTCATAGGCTTGCCGGGCTACGTCTACCGCTTCCTGCAAGGCCTGTTTTTGAGAGTCATCATTTCCCTTTTGCGCCAGAGAAAGAGCTTCCTGAGCCTTCTGCCGCTCTTCCCGGGCAAGCTCCACCTTTTCAGCGGCTTCCTCCAGTGCCGCCTGATATTCGGCACGGATTTTCTGCTCTGCCTCCTCCGGACTTTCCCCGGAGGCTTCAGCGGCCTCCCTTGCCAGAACGATCTGTGCTTCCATCTCCTCCTGTAGAAGAGAAAAAGCTTCCTCCGCTTCCTGCAAAACAGCTTCTTTGGCGGCACAGGCAGCCTGAAGCCTGGAGAGGTCAGGAGCAGGAGAGGGAGAATAATTTTCCAGTTCCTTTTTAGCCTTTTCCAAGGCCTTTGCAGCATCTTCTACCGTCTGATCGGCGCTTTTTTGAGCGCTGGCATAGTCCTGCTGCGCCCTGCTCAGCGTGATCTCCCGGTTCTTCGCGTTCAGCGCGTCCCGGCTTTCCTGATCCCGGATCTCCAGCTGCAGCTTTGTAAGCTCTTCTTTGGCAGCCTTCAGCTTTTCCTTTAAGTCCGATTCATCCAGCAGGAAAAGCGGTGCGTTTTCTTCCACCTTTTCACCGGATTTTACGGAGACTCCTGCTACCCGGATCCCCGGCACGGAGCTTACGGAGA
>CAMVYG010000015.1 GCA_947171615.1 uncultured Clostridia bacterium | reverse complement strand
CAGGCGGTCTGTAAATACACTTTCAGCTTTGTTTGCCAAAAACGACGACACCACAGATGCGCCTATCAGCAGGGCGGCCACTCCCACGACACAGACGGGAGAATTCAGCATAGTCATAGCTCCGGCGCTTTCCGGCACCAACTGGAGAAACAGTGAGGCGGTCAGCACAATGGCGCTGAGGATACTGACAATGCCGGCAGTCAGATCCTCGATATACCAGAGCGCGCGAGGCAGGCCAAACCCGCCGCTGTTATTATTCTGCTGGATCTGGGAGCGCAGATCGTGGGTGTGGGGGTCATCCAGAGCGGCAAAATCCAGAGTAAGGTATTTATCGGCAAACAGCTTGCTTTGGGTATTCCAGATCTGATCGCTTTTATAGGTTTTCCACCGAAGCAGCACGCCGTTTAAAAGCCCCAGCAAAGCGGTAACGGACAAGGTGAGCAGTACCCAGAACCACAGCCTTTCCGGATCGCGGTTCCCGGCAAGCTCTGTGATGATCTGTGCGGAAAGGTACACGCCTGCATAGGGCGTAACAGCTTTTATGAAGCCATAGAGAAAAAAGGACAGGGGCGTCCCTGGGTTTTCCTTTTGCATGACCCTGACGGCCCGCAGCTCCGCTGAGACCGCCTGCTTCAAAGTGGCTTTTTTCTCATTCATATGCCGGTTCCTCCTTTTCCTGATAATAGCGGCTCTGCACCTGGAACAGCTCTGCGTATCTGCCGCCTGAAGCCAGCAGGGACTCGTGAGTTCCTGCCTCGGCAATGCCGCCATCCGCAACAAACAGAATTCTGTCGCAGAACCTTGTGGAGGCAAGCCGGTGGGAGATAAACACGGAAGTGCGCCCGGCAGTCATTTCGTTGTATTTTTGGTAGATGTCGTTTTCCGCAATGGGGTCAAGGGCGGCGGTGGGTTCATCCAGCACCAGAATTGCGCCATTTTTGTACAGCGCCCTTGCCAGCATGAGTCGCTGGGTCTCTCCGCCGGAAAACTCCATACCGTCTTCAAAAACTTTTTTTCCCACAGGGGTTTTCAAGCCCTTTGGCAAAGAGTTCACTTTTTCGGTCAATCCCGCTTTTTCCAGGCAGTCCCACACCTTTTTCTCATCTATATCTGTAATGGACTGTGTCACATTTTCGTCTACTGGTGTTTCCAGCACAGAAAAATCCTGAAACACGGCAGAGAACAGCTTATAATACTGGCGGCGGTCAAACTCTTTGATATCCTTGCCGTTTAACAGCACCCGCCCCTCAGTGGGGTCATAAAAACCGCAAAGAAGCTTTACCAGAGTGGTTTTTCCCGCGCCGTTTAAGCCTACCACCGCCAGCTTTTCCCCAGCGGGAATGGTCAGGTTCACATCGTGCAGGGTATCTTTCTCCGCGCCAGGATAGCGAAAGCTCACATGCTCGAATTTCACTTCATAGGGCAGAGAGGGATCCGCCTTCAGCTCCTCGCCGCCCTCAAAGACAAACTGCTCCGGCCAGTCCAGATACTCCCGGATCACAGAAAGCTCAAGACTTTGTTTGCGGAGGGTGGAAAGCCGGTTCAGAATGCCCGTGACCCAGGTGGCAAAGCCGCTGACAGCGGTAAAGTACAGCAGAAATTCCGAAGCGGACAGCCCCTGAGACAGCACCATGTGCAGGAGATAAAAATAGGCGGCGCCGTTCCGGAGAAAAGCCAGCAGAACATCTACCACGTTGGCCCAGAGATATGTCTTTTCCCGGCGGGCAAGAAATGCGCGATGCAGCCGAAGGGAGGTCTGCATCAGATCCTCCAGCCAGCCTTTCATTCCGAAAACCCGGATATCCTTGGCAAGTTTCACGTCTTCCGCCTTTGAGGTTACATAATCCGAGTGCTTCCACAATTCCGATTCTTCTTCCCGATGGCGGAAGCCCCACTCATTGATGCGGTTGTTTACAAGAAATCCGGCCAGGGAAGTGGCCAGAACCACAATGAGCAAAACGGGATCCAGCGTTGTCAGAAGCAGAAGATACAGAACGAAGCCCAGCACATCCCTGAGCAGGTCGGTAAGGGTAGTCCAGATGGCTTCCGTTGCCTGAGAATTCCCATTGGTAGACGCCTGCGCCTTATGCACCATCTCGATAAACTTCTGGTTTTCCGTATTGGGAAAAGAGGTGGTGCAGAATTTTCTGTGAAGGACATCTACTAAACCTGTGCGCACAAGAACCCTGCTCAGCAGAACATTTTGCTCTACATAGGCTTTTACCGCCGAGAGCAGCAGTAAAATAGCTGTAAAGCTCAAAATGGTAAGCAGCAACTCTTTTAAAGGAGCGCCGGTTTCCACCCGGCTTAAAATATTGGGTGTGATGAGAAGCTCGGTAACGCTGACTCCAATGGTCAGCACGGCGGCGATCACGCACAGCCACGGCACGCTGGGAACGCCCTCAATCCGGCTTCTGCGCACCATAAACCACACATTTTGCCACATGGTATATTTCGGCTTTTCGCTTTCTTTTCTCATGCTCATAGGGAAGCCTCCTTTGTATGGGCTTTATCTTAACAAAAAATCCCCCGGCTGTGTCATCTGGGGGATGAATTGCTGTTTTTGGGGGACGAATTGCAGTTTGTTGTTCGGAATTCGTAAGGGCGGGAGGTGAAAAAGATGGAAAACAATGATGTCATTTTAGAAAGAACAGGGCATTTGTGATTTTTACGAACAGATCGGGAGAGCTTTTGTCTCCGCCGGGAGCGTACTGCCTGCTGTCCTTCAGAATAGTTTCCTCCGAAACGCCGATCTGCATGGTGCTGCCATCGGTAAAAGTGAAAAGATATTCTGTTTCCAGTATCTCACCCTCATTGGCCGCGCCGGGAAGGGAAACGCGGAGAAGCTGGGCGGTTCCCGCGGCAAGCCGAAGCTGTTCGGGGTCTGTTATTGTTATGGTTTCTTCTTTTTGCGTAATGCGCACTTTCTGAATTTTTCCCTGCTCCGCCTGCTGCCGCAGATTTCCGGCAATGGGCCAGCCGTTTATCATGTACCAGGCTGCTGCGGTGATGATTGCCGTAAGCAAAATACTCCCTGCCGGAAGAAGCGCTTTTTTCCAACGGCCTTTTCCTGTTTCTTTTATCAAAATTCATTCCCTTCTTTCTTCTATTCTCAGTATAGGGCAGAGGGGCGAAAAGTCAAGTCGTTTTTTCGGGTGTTAACTCTATTGCAAAAAAGGATTGACAAAAGGAAAAATCCGGCATATAATGTTCGTAACCTAACAGTACGGTTATGAACAGTACATGAACGAACAGTACGAAAAGCGAACAACTTGTGAGAAAGGAGAAGTTTATCCATGGGCCAAACGGAGGAGATCGGCTTTCAGATCCGCACCCTGTCGAAGCTTATTAAGCGGCAGTTGGATCGTCAGGCCTTTTCAGGGGCGGAACCCTTGGAAAACGGAGAAAAGCCCGGAAGCGGGTTTCATGGCTGGATCATCGGCTATTTGTACCACCATCGGGATAAGGACATTTTTCAGCGGGACTTGCAGGAGGCTTTTTCCATTCGCCGCTCCTCGGTGACGGGGATCCTGCAGCTGATGGAAAAGAAGGGTCTGGTTATCCGCAGCTCGGTAGAAAACGATGCGCGGTTGAAAAAAATCACTCTGACCCCCGAGGCAATTGCCCTGCATGAAAGTGTTATGAACGGTATTCGGAAAACGGAAGAAAGCATTTCCAAGGGACTCACGGCAGAAGAGAAGCAAACGTTTTTGAGGATCTGCGGAAAAATCAGAGCCAATCTGGAACCTGAGCTTCCGGAAAAATCGAAAAAGGGAGGATCCTGCGATGATTAAAAAACTGGCCGGCGCTGTCCGGCAATATAAGAAGGACGCTATTTTATCTCCGCTGTTTGTCACGCTGGAGGTAGTGATGGAGGTAGTGATCCCGCTTCTCATGGCAAATCTGATCGACCTGGGTATTGAGGCGGGAGATATGGGCTATATTGTAAAAATGGGAGCGGCGCTGGCCCTTTGCGCTGTGATCTCCCTTGCCTTCGGCGTACTTTCCGGGCGGAGCGCAGCGAAGGCTTCTGCCGGATACGCCTCTAATCTGCGGAAGGACATGTACTACAATGTACAGCGGTTTTCCTTTTCCAATATTGATAAATTTTCCACTGGCAGTATCGTCACCCGCCTGACAACGGACGTGACCAATGTGCAGAACGCTTTTCAGATGATCATCCGCATTGCGGTGCGGGCGCCAATGATGCTTGTGTTTGCTTTAGTGATGGCATTTAGTCTGAATCCCACTCTTTCCTGGATCTTCCTTGCCGCAATTCCTGTTTTAGGCGGCGGAATGCTGCTGTTCTCCATAAAGGCGTATCCGGTGTTTGAGCGTATGTTCAAGCGTTATGATAAGCTGAATACCGTAGTGCAGGAAAACCTGCGGGGCATTCGGGTGGTCAAGGCTTTTGTTCGGGAAGAGCACGAGAAGGAGAAGTTCTGTACCGCCTCCGAAGATATCCGCAGGGATTCCACGCTGGCGGAAAAGATCCTTGCTTTTACCTCTCCGTTAATGCAGTTCTGCATGTACGGCTGCATTTTGCTGATCTCCTGGTTCGGCGCGAAGCTGATCGTGGGGAACAGCATGACCACCGGGCAGCTGATGAGCATGATCTCTTATGCCTCTCAAATTCTCATGAGCCTGATGATGCTTTCCATGATTTTTGTCATGACCATTATGTCTCAGGCTTCCGCCAAGCGTATTGTGGAAATTTTGGATGAACAGCCGGATATCACCGATGGGAAGAAGAATTTGACAGAGGTGAAGGACGGTTCGGTAGTATTTGAAAATGTAGGCTTTCGGTATAAGAAAAGCGGAGAGCTGTGCCTTCGGGACATCAACCTGAACATACGCTCCGGGCAGACTGTAGGAGTTTTGGGCGGCACCGGCTCTGGCAAAAGCAGCCTGGTACAGTTGATTCCCCGTTTGTATGACGCGGCAGAGGGCCGCGTACTGGTAGGCGGCGAGGACGTTCGGGATTACAACCTGGAAGCTCTGCGGGAAGAAGTGGCCATGGTGCTGCAAAAGAACGAGCTGTTTTCCGGCACCATTAAGGAAAACCTGCGCTGGGGCAATGAAAACGCTACAGATGAAGAGATGGAGCATGTCTGTAAGCTGAGCCAGGCCGATTCTTTTATCCGGGAGTTTCCGGATGGATATGATACCCATATTGAGCAGGGCGGTACCAATGTGTCCGGCGGCCAGAAGCAGCGGCTTTGTATTGCCAGGGCTTTGCTGAAAAAGCCCAAGGTGCTGATCCTGGACGATTCCACCAGTGCGGTGGATACCCATACCGATGCTTTGATCCGCCAGGCCTTCCGGGAAGAAATTCCCGACACCACAAAGATCATCATTGCCCAGCGGGTTTCTTCCGTGCAGGACGCGGATCAAATTATCGTGCTGGACGGCGGCCAGATCATGGATATCGGCACCCATGAAGAACTGATGGAAAAAAGCCCGATCTATCGGGAAGTATATGAATCTCAACAGAAGGGAGAGGGATAACTATGCCAGGACCCAGACATCCCGGGGGAGCGGCCTTTGCCAAGGGCAAAATGGCAAAAAACCCCATGAAAACCATTGGACGCGTTTTAGGATATATCCGGGGCATGAACCGTGTTCGATTTTTTTTGGTGCTGTTCTGCATTTTGATCAGCTCTATCGTAAGCGTAATAGGCTCCATGTTTTTACAGACTTTGATCGATGACTACATCACGCCGCTGCTGGGTATGGAAAACCCGGTGTTTACAGGGCTTTTAAAGGCCATTGGCATTATGGGAATGATCTATCTTTCCGGCATTCTTTCGGCATTTTTGCAAAGCTGGCTGATGGCCACGGTTTCCCAGGGCGTGCTGAAGGATATTCGGGACGATATGTTCTCTCATATGCAGGAACTGCCCATTCGGTATTTTGACACCCACACGCACGGCGATACCATGAGCTGCTATACCAATGATACCGACACCCTGCGGCAGCTGATCTCTCAAAGTATTCCCCAGCTGTTTTCTTCGCTGATCACCATTGTTTCCGTATTTGTGGCAATGGTCACCACCAGTCTGGCGCTGACCGCTTTGGTACTTGTTTTTGTAGCGGTAATGCTGCTGCTTACCAGAGCCATCGGCAGCCGCAGCGGAAAGTATTTCATGCGGCAGCAAAAATCTCTGGGCGCGGTAAACGGCTATATTGAAGAGATGGTATCGGGGCAGAAGGTGGTAAAGGTGTTCTGCCATGAGGAAAAGGCGAAGGAAGAATTTGACCGGCTCAATACCACCCTGCGGGACGAGGCTACCGCCGCCAATATCTATTCCAACATCATGGGGCCCGTCATGGGGAACTTGGGGCATTTGCAGTATGTGCTGATCGCCGTGGCAGGAGGGGCGCTGGCTCTTTCCGGCATCGGCGGCCTGACCCTGGGCGGTATCGCGGCGTTTTTACAGCTTTCCCGCAGCTTCACCATGCCGATCAACCAGGTTTCTCAGCAATTTAACATGATCGTGATGGCTTTGGCCGGCGCTGAAAGAGTTTTTGCGCTGATGGACGAGGAACCGGAGCAGGACGAGGGCTATGTAACTCTCGTAAACGCCAAAGAGGAAAACGGGGAACTGGTGGAAAGCGAAAAACGCACTGGCCTGTGGGCCTGGAAGCACCCCCATGGCGACGGCACCGTCACCTATACCCGGCTTACCGGCAGGGTAGAGCTGTTTGGTGTGGATTTCGGGTACGACCCGGAAAAGCTGGTGCTGCACGATATTTCCATCGACGCCGAGCCCGGTAAAAAGATCGCTTTTGTGGGCGCCACCGGCGCGGGAAAAACCACCATTACAAACCTCATTAACCGTTTTTATGACATTGCCGACGGCAAGATCCGGTATGACGGCATCAATATCAATAAAATCAAAAAGCCCGACCTCCGCCGTTCGCTTGGCATTGTATTACAGGATGTAAACCTGTTTACCGGCACGGTGCGGGAAAATATCCGCTACGGCAAGCTGGATGCCACGGAAGAAGAAATTGTGGCCGCCGCAAAGCTTGCCAATGCCGACAGCTTTATCCGGCGGCTTCCGGAAGGCTATGATACGGTGCTCACCGGGGACGGCAGCGGCCTTTCCCAGGGCCAGCGCCAGCTTTTAAGCATTGCCAGAGCGGCGGTAGCCGATCCGCCCGTGATGATCCTGGACGAGGCAACCTCCTCTATCGATACCCGTACGGAGCGGCTGGTGCAGCAGGGCATGGACGGTCTCATGCAGGGGCGCACCGTGTTTGTGATCGCCCACCGTCTTTCCACCGTACAGAATTCCGACAGCATTATGGTGCTGGAGTTGGGCCGTATTATCGAGCGGGGCAATCACCAGGAACTGATCGCCCAAAAGGGAAAATACTATCAGCTCTATACCGGCGCTTTCGAGCTGGAATAAAAAAGTGGTTAGTTATTAGCGGTTAGTTGTTAGAGTAAGGGTATTGTGCTAAATTATTAGCGTACCAAACATCCACACCCACTGTCATTCTGAACCGAAGGTGAAGGATGACAGCGGATGGTAGCGATTAGTTCGATAATGTTATAGATTTAAAGGTCAACCAAATGTAGGGACCGGCTTCCGAGCAGAGACCGTCCGGAGGCCGGTCCCTACATTCAGTTGAGCAAAAATTTATAAATAATCACGCAAGAAAGGCCCGTACCGATTTTTTGAATCGGTACGGGCCTTTTGCAGGAGAGGAAACAGATCCTCTTTTCGGACATATTATTGCTTTTTCTGTTTCTCCATTCGCTTGATGACGATCCCGGCAAGCAGGCCGATCAAAACGCCTGCCACCGTGCCGCTGATCAGCAGCACCGGAAGATAGTAAAGCAGCTCCGAGGTTTTCGTTACAAAGCAGGCCACGGCGATCTGCCCGATATTGTGGCACACGCCGCCGGTAACGCTGACCGTGACATAGGAAAACTTGCCGCTTTTTTTCAAAAGGATCATCACAGTAAGACTGAGCACAGCGCCTGCTGCGCCATACATCAGGCTCATCATGGAGCCGAAGAGCATACTGACCAGCAGCAAACGAACAAGGCTTACAGCCACGGCTTCCTTTTCGCCGATCCCATAGAGAACAAAGACGATCGCCACATTGGGAAGCCCCAGCTTGATTCCTGGCACGGAGACTAAAGGCGGGATCTGATGTTCGATAAACGATAAGATCATCGCCAGCGCAACAAACAGCCCTAAGGAGGTTATTTTTGAAACTTTCATAAGCCTATCCCACTATTTCCGCAAAATTTTCCCCGCCGGACACGGTGACCGTGAGTTTGTTTGGCAGGCAGGTAATAGTCTCACCCGTTCGGCTGATCTGTCCCTGTCGCATACAGTAGTGATCAGGACAATTTGCTTCCTCCATGTATGCCTTGCCGTTTTCGATCCGCAGCAGATTGGTACCGCTGTTGAGACTGTAAGAACCATCGGCAGAAAGGGAATAACGTCCCTGTTCCTGTCCGTCCACACGGATAATCACCTCTGCGCCGGGCTGTTTCCCCAGCTGGAGAAACAGAAACAGAACCAAAGCGACAAGGAGAATGCCGCCGATCAAAAGGATATCCCGGCGTTTCATCAGAAAGCCAGCAGAGCCAGAGCCATCATGCCTGCACAGAGCAGGCAGACAGGAAGCCCACGGAAGGCCTTGGGTACGCTTTCCTCATCGATCCGGCTGTGCAGTTTGGAGAAGATGGCCAGAGTCAGGGTGAAACCAATGCCTACCGCGGCGGCAGTGAGAACAGCCTCTCCATAGGCCAGTTCTGTGTTGTGAATACACAGGCCCAGAACAGCGCCGTTGATGGCGAACTTCATAAAGTCCACCTTGCAGTACGCTTCCAGCTTTTTCTTTGCGAATAGATGGATCAGCTCTACCACCAGCAGCATGACAATGACAAAAGCCATGGTGCGGAGGTAGGGAACATCTTTGAGAAGGTAAGTTTGCAGGGGCCAGGTGATCAGGGTGCTGAGCACCATGACGATGGTGCTGCCCAAACCTACCAGCAGAGACTTTTTGGTGGAGCGCTCGTTTTCAATTACCGCGCCCGTGCCGAGGAAGTGCAGGAGGGCGTAGTTGTTGGAAAGAAGCCCGGCCAGAAGAATTCCGAAAATCACATCAGCAGTCATCAGTCAGTACCCTCCTTTTTTGTAGTTGTCTTATCATGGATCGTGCGAATAACAGCAAACACGATAGCCAGCACCAGATAGCCGCCGAATACGCCGGACAGAGCGGATACCCGGTAATCCTTCAGGAACTCAATGGAAACGCCCCAGATACTGGCGTTGCCCAGCACCTCACGGATCAAAGCGCAGAGCACCATGATCAGCGTAAAGAGGAAGCCGGTTTCCAAAGCGGTCTTGATGGTGGTGGTTTCCACATTTTCACCGGCCACATCCTCCGCGTTGCGGTAGGGAACAGCGCTGACCGCCAGAGCCGCCAGATGAACGCCCAGCATATTTACCACGTTGGGGAAATAGGCCTGCATCATCATATCGATCAGAGAAACAAAGCCGGTGATGATCAAAATGTAAATCGGCAGATGAGCCCGGCTGGGAATGATCTTTCTGAGAGCGGAAATAACAACGGCACTGAGGAACGTGGCAAGAATTACCGCCGCGCCCATGCCCAGGGCAGCGCGCAGATCCGCGCTGGAGGCCATGACGAAGCCTGCGCCCAGGGGGAGCAGATAAGCGGCCTCTTTATGAGAAATACTGCTTTTTGTTGCATTTTTCATTCTACGGTACCTCCGTTCTGTACTGCCTGGAAGGCTTCAAATGCATCGGTAACCGCCTGCTGCATGGCATTGGAGGTCATGGTAGCGCCGGCGATCAAAGCGTTGTCGCCTGTCCAGGTGTCCTGGGTCAAGCCGGTGAAGGAGTCCTTATAGGCGGGCTGATCCACGTCATCGTCTACATTGAAGTATTCTTCATCAAAGAAGAGCTTCTTGGCGTCTGTCTTGACAATAGCGCCGGAAGCGTCCAGAACCACATAGACGTCCATGATATCATAGCCGTAGCTTCTGGCACAGAAGCCGTAATAGGTATCCTCGCCTACCTGGAAGGAATTGGCGGCCACCACTGAGCTGAAGGTGTCGAGGGGCAGAGGCTGCATGTTGGCAGCGCCCTCCATCAGCTTTTCAAAGCGGGCAACGGCAGGCTCCTCATAGGAGGTCTGGTTGGCGTCTGCGTGGGCCTTTGCTTCTTCTACCAGAGAGGCGTGGGCATCGGTCACATCATTGCCTTCTACATCGAATACCTTGCCGGTGCCAAAGGCATTTACAGCTACCAGCAGGGTAGCGTCACCCTCTGTCATGATGTAGGCAAAACCGGAGTCGTTCAGGGCCTTTACGCCGCTGAGCATATTGCCGGAAGCTTCGATCTCTTCTGTCTGCATCATACCGTTGTTTGACATGCCTGTGAAGATCGTGGGCAGCAGCTCCATCAAAAGCTGATCGTCACTCTTTACGCCCTCAGCGATCAGGGAGTTGGCGATCAGAGCATTCATGGCCTCTTCCACAGCGGTTTTGAAGGCGGTGGAGGAGTAGGTGGAGCCCGCCACAGTGCCCACGTCGGTCAAAGCGGAATCCTTGTCCACATAGGTGGAGAGATACTCGGGATCCTTGGCACGGAAATCGAAGGCCTCGGAATCGTTGTAGGAATCGATCTGTACATTGAAGATCTTACCTTCCGCGGAAACGCCCAGGGAAATTTCCATAGGGGCGCTGGAATACTGAGAGGTAGCAGTCACGCGCACCGCGTACCCCAGGCCGGAGGCCTCACGGTACACAGCGGTAACAGAGGGGGGAACATCTGTCAGAGAGGAACCCTCCGGAGCGACAGCGTCGTAAATCAAAGCGTCCGCGTCAAAGGAAGCGCCTTCAGGCAGAACAGCCAGCAGGGGGCCGAATTTGGCGCTGGCGTTGTTGGCTTCAATCAGGGGAGCAGTGTGGATATTCAGGCCGAACATGGCGGCGCTGAATACTGCCACGATCACCAGAAGAAGCGCGATAGACTTGATAAGGTCGGTACGTTTCATTATTTAATACCTCCCAGTGTCTTTTTCTTAGTCCAGGTCTCAATAAAGGGGGTGAGCAGGTTCATAGCGAGGATGGAAATGGAAACGCCCTCGGGATAGGAACCAAACTGACGAATCGCAAAGGTGAGCAGGCCGCAGCCAACGCAGAAAATCACTCTGCCGAGGCCGGTTGCGGGAGTGGTCACATAATCGGTAGCCATAAAGACAGCGCCGAGGATCAGACCGCCGGCAAGCACCTGGGCTAACGCGTATGTAGCGTCACCTGTAAAGACCAGGTAACAGAGGAAGACCGTTGCCACGAAGGAAACGGGCACATACCATTTGATGACTCTGCGCACCACAAGGTACAGGAAGCCCACCAGTAAAGCGGCGGCACAGGTCTCACCGATAGCGCCGCCGTGAACGCCCAGGAACAGATCCAGCATGGAGGGAGCGCTTTCCAGCCCCTCAACGCCCTTGTTCAAAAACTCCAAAGGCGTAGCGGAGGAGGCCAGTTCCACAACGATGGGGGCTGCGCCGCCGCCTACAGCGCCAAAGGTCAGCAGCATAAACACACGGGCGGCAATGGCGGGATTCACAATGTTTTTACCCAGGCCACCAAACAGGCCTTTTACCACAACGATAGCGAAAACAGAACCCAAAGCGCACTGCCACAGGGGCACATTGGTGCTCAGGTTCAAAGCCAGAAGCAGGCCGGTGACAACTGCGCTGAAATCAAATACAGTCTGCTTCTTGTGAACGCAAAGGTTAAAAATGGCTTCTGCCAGCACCGCGCTGGCAATACAGGTGAGAATGATCAGCAGCGCCTGCAAACCAAACAGCACCACCGCGGCAATGGCGGCGGGAACCATGGCAATCACCACGTCCAGCATGATATTGTGGGTGGAAACGCCACTGTTGATATGAGGAGCGGCGGAAACATGCAGATTTTTCATCAGGTATTTCCCCCTTCTTTTTCTTTTTGAGCAGCTGCGTACTGCTTCAGCCACCATTTTGCCTCCTGATTATTTGCAAGCAGGGGACGATGGGCAGGGCAGACATAAGAACAGCAGCCGCAGTCCACGCACTGTCGAACGCCGGTGTCGATCAGCGCCTTGGCACGCTTGTCCTCATTCTTCTGCTTCATGGCGTCGTCTACAGCCACCACATTGATGTTGATGGGGCACTTTTCAATGCACCGACCGCAGTGAATACAGGCAGAGGGGGTGGGGAGCACGCTCTTTTTCTCGTCGAATACCAGCACGGCATTGGCTACCTTGACAATGGGATCGTCTACAGAACAGACGGCGGTGCCGTTCATAGGGCCGCCGATGACGATCTTGCCGGGCTCGCTGGTAAGGCCGGTCTGCTCCAGCAAATAACGGATCCGTGTGCCGATGGGGGCAATGAGGTTCTTGGGCGCCCTTACAGCGGGGCCGTCTACAGTGACAATGCGCTCTACCAGCGGCATGCCGGTAGAAATATACTCTGCCATTTTAGCAAAGGAGGAAACATTGATGATCACGGCGTGGAAAGCAGGGAAACGCTTTCCCGCAATAGCAACCCGGCCGGTGGCGTTATACAGTGTTACCTGCTTTGCGCCCTGGGGATAGATGGTATCCAGCTCGTGAATATCCACATAATCCATTCCGGCAAACGCCTCGCGCATCTTGGCGATAGCGTCGGGTTTATTCTTTTCGATGCAGATCTTGAAGCAGGCGTCCTTCAGGTATTCGTGCATATACGTTCTGAGATATTCCACGCCCTTCACGATCAGATCGGGGTGATCCAGCATCATGCGATGGTCGCTGGTGATATAGGGCTCGCACTCCGCGGCGTTTACCAGAACGGTGTCTACCGTATACTGGCCGCTGCACATTTCATTGAACTTTGCCCAGGTGGGGAAGGCTGCGCCTCCCAAACCTACCAGGCCGCTTTCCCGCAGAGCCTGCAAAAATTCTTCACAGTTGTGGATTTCCGGCGCCTTCAGGTTGGGATCAGGTTCCATTTTGCCATCGCTTTCAATGCGAATGGCCAGGGTTTCCTTGCCCTCAGCCGTTTCCATGGTGCTGATCTCAGCAACGGTACCGGATATGGTAGCGTGCACCGGGGAGGAAAATCTTCCTTCCTCTCTGGCAACCAGCTGCCCCACGTAAACGTGGTCGCCCACCTTCACAACAGGCTCGGCATCGTGTCCGGAGTGCATGTTCATGGGAAGCAGCACCTCGGGCGGCGTGGGAATGCGTACAGGAACAAACCCAGCCGTATGCTTGTTGTGGGGGACATGCAAAGACGAAATGTTTTTTCGTTTCAGCATTCTGTCATCTCTCCTCAATGTTTTCATTCTGGTTTTTATCTATTGGATGGATTCCGGGCGTATATTCCTGGGCGCCGTCCTGGAAAATCCACAGTACTTCTACATTTTCCAAGGAATCCACAAGCGCCCGGCCATCTTCATAGCTCATACAGAACAGCGCGGTAGAAAGCGCGTCCGCCAGCCCGCTGTCTTTTGTAATAACCGAGACAGAGGCAAAATAGTCAGCCGGCATCAGCGTGTCTTTGTCGATAATGTGGTGATATTGCTTGCCGTCGACATTGAAAAAACGTTCATAGATACCGGAGGTAACGCAGGAGGTATCGGAAAGCTCCACATACATGGCATAGCTGTGGTCAGAATCAAAGGGATCCTTGATTCCCGTGACCCAGCCGGAGCCATCCGGCTTCTTTCCAACGATCCGGATATTTCCGCCGATGTTCAGCACATAGCTTTCGGCATTTCTTTCGGAAAGCAGCTGAGCCGCTTTTTCAGTGGCATATCCCTTGCCGACAGCTCCCACGTCGATCTGAGCCTCGGGGTCGGAAATACGCACAGTGCCTGCCTGCTCGTCGATCTCCAACAGGGAAATATCCGTGTGCTCCCGCGCCTGCTCCAATAAAGCCAAATTGGGCAGAGAAGCGTTTTGTGGATCCTTCTCTGCGGCGGTGCGGCAATCATGCCAGGGGCGGAGCACCGCGCCGAACATGATATTCATTTCACCGTTTGTCAGGGTATAAAGCTCTTTGGTATAAAGCAGGAACTCGATCAGCTTTTGATCTACCGGCAGGGCTTCGCCGCCGGCCTGCTTGTTGATCGTGCAAAGGTTATTGATGCCTGCATATTCGTGATAAATATCAAACAGGCGGTGATATTCCTCCAAAAGCCCGGCGGCAGCCTCCGTGTTTTCGTCAAAAACCTCTTGCGAGTCTCCTGCATAGCTGTATAGAAAGGAAACAGTATCGAAAAAGGTATAATATGCCTTACCAACGGGCTCTGCCTTTTTTGCAACAGTAGGGCACCCTGCCAAAATGACAGAGAGCCCTATCGTTAAACACAGGCAGATAAAACTTTTAAAAAGTTTAACGCCTTTCATTTTTTAACTGAATCCTGCTTAAATCAGCGGGCGTTCTTAGCAGCCTTCGCGGAAGTATCCTTCATGGAAGTGATCTGCATGGAGCAGCCGGCGCTGAGCAGATCCTTATCAACAGCGATCTGATGGCCGTTAGCTTCCTGAGTCTCCAGAGCGGCAACCTCATCGGCGGTTTTGCCAACGATGAACTTGGAGAAAGCCTCGGACTGCTCGAACCACTCCTTCATAACGCCGTCACCGTCGTTATCTACCTTGCCTTCCATGCCGTAGTCGCCCTTGAGAACACGCTTGGTAGCGGTGTAGTCGGAGCTTACGATGTCACCGGCGGTATTGATGGTGATCTTGGGCTGTACGGAATCGTTCAGAGCAGCAACGATCTTGCCGTCTGCCACAACAGCGGCAGCGAAGTCGCTGTACATGGCAACCAGACCGTCCTCGTCAGCGGTAGCAGCCTTGGAATCGGCGGCGGAGGTGGTGGCTGCAAGACCCAGAGTGAATTCGCCGGCCTTGAAGCTCATGCCCTGCTCGTCTGTGCAGGCAGCGGCAACAGCCTCCATGAAATCGGTGATCTGCATGGAGCAGCCGGCGCTGAGCAGATCCTTATCAACAGCGATCTGATGGCCGTTAGCCTCCTGCAGCTCAATGCCCTTTACTTCATCGGCAGTCTTGCCTACTACGTACTCTTCGAAGGCCTTGGCCTGCTCATCCCATTCCTTCATAACGCCGTCGCCGTCGTTATCGACCTTGCCTTCCATGCCGTAATCCTTGCCCAACTCCATCTTGGTCTTGAAGGTGGCGGCAGTGTCTACAGCACCGTCTGTGATATCCATCTTGCTCTGCGCTACATCGATGCGGCAGGAAACGATCTTGCCGTCCTTGTCGGTAACAACAGCAGCCACGGTGGCATCAACCTGAGCATTGCCCTGTGCGGAACTGTCGGTGTTAAGAGAAACGCCCATGCCCAGTTTGTACTCAGCTTCTTTTGCGCCGGAGCAGGCGGCCAGTGCGGCTACCATGCAGAGGCAAAGAATCAGTGCGAGAACCTTTTTCATACTTGAAACAACATCCCTTCTGAAAATGATAAAAGTTTGCTTTGAGCGTCCTGAAACGCTCCTTTGCAAGTATAGCGCAAACTCTTCCAGAAAGCAAGGATAATTTTTTCACAAAGATAGGATTCCCCAGTTTTTGTCGAATTACAAGCGCTTCTAAAAAGTTTTTTATTAAAAACGCTGGAAAGTTTTTACAGATGGGAAAAAGATACGTCAGAAACCGTACCATCGCTCAACAAGAGGAAACACGGTTTTTATGCGTAAAAACTCCTTGAGACCTGCCGCCCAATTTCGGGAAAATGGCAAATCAGTGCATAAATACTGAAAACTGCTTATTTATTGCCAGCAGGCGTATTTCCCTTTGTCAACCGATGGCAGTGACAGCAAATTAAAGAAAAGGGGCGCAGACAGGCGAAAAAGGAGAAGAGGACAAGATCTTCCTGAACCCGGTTTTATCGGGGGAAATCATTTTTTCGCGCTATTTTTGGAACGGGATCCGCAGGGAAACCAGCGTCCCCTCCCCGGGGGTGCTTTCCAGATGAATGCCATACTGTGTTCCGAACAACTGGCGGATACGCTGATTCACATTGAGCAGGGCAATGCCTTTGTTGGATTCAGCCCGCAGAGGAAGCTGAGATTTTGGGCAGGCAAGCTGTGCATTGATCTCTTCCAGAGTTTCTTTTTCCATACCGACCCCATCATCCTGAATCAGCAGCGTTATTTCGGTTGGGGAATCCTGTATACCATAAATATGGATTCGCCCAGGGCCATACTTGGGCTCAAGACCGTGATAAATGGCATTTTCAATAAGAGGCTGTAGAATGAAACGGGGGATCTGCGCATTCAGAATCGTATCGGGGATATCGATTTGAACGGAAAAACGATTGTCAAACCGGATCTGAATGATATTGAGATAATGCCGAATGATTTTCAGTTCGGCGTCGAGTTCAACGATATCGGCGCCTTTAATGCAGTAGCGCATGATCTGCGATAGAGAATCGACGATTTGAATGATCTCGTTGCTTTGAAGGAGATAGCCGTAGCCCTTGATGCAATCCAGTGTATTATATAGAAAGTGCGGATTGATCTGGCTTTGCAGCGCGGAAAGCTCCGCCCGCTTTTTTGCCAGATCCAGTTCGTACATATCGGACTGATTCTGTAGAAGCACGTGGGTCATATCAGATATTTTGTCAAGCATCTGGTTGATCCCATCGGCAAGAATCCCGATTTCATTTTTGTTTTTCAGGTGAAGACGGCTGCTCATCTTGGAATAGGCGTCTCCCTGAACAAAATCGGAAATTTCGATCACAGGGATAGCAATGGAATGAGTAATGTGGAACCCCCAGAATATAAAGGAAAGGATCAGTAAAACGAGAAGAACGACGCCGAAGATAAGCAGGGAGAAAAGATCGGAATTGATTTCGTTCAGCGGCACCGCACCCACGACCTGCCACCCGGTATACGGCACTTCCTGAAGAAAGATCATATGATTGTTGCCGTTGATCTTCTGAATCGTGGCATTTTTAAAACGATTTTCCCGAATGGCTTCCAATAGAGTATAAACGGCCGGATTGAATTTGCTTTGATTGCTGACAATGGTCTCAGAGTTTTTGTCTAAAATGAAAAAGAGAGAATTAGGGGTGGCCTCCACTCGGTTAATGCAGGATTGCAGATTGGCAACAGAGGTCAAAACGATACAGTTTCCAATTTTCTTTTGCGGGAGAATATTCTGCTGCATGTTCATAATAGGCTGATAATAGGCAAAGTAATCGGACCTGTCATAGGGATTGTGCAGAAGCCCTGTGAAGCCGGAACTTTTTTCTGAAAATGTGCCAATCTGATTATCTTTTTTGATTTCTTCCAGGATCATAAGCGCAGGCTTTTGAGCGATGATCATGCTTTCGGAGTTATTTGTAACAACGATAGCTGTATCAGGAGAATCCTGAGTAATGGAAAAGATGGAATGAGATAGCTCCTGTGACGCTTCCAGCCGTTTCAGCGGGGCCGAGGTTGTCAGCAGCTCTTGTGTGGAGTTATTGGCGGCGGCCATTTTTGCGAAGCGGCTCATATCCCCGGAAACGGTCTGAATATTATTCACGATCTGCATTAGAGAATTACGGACATAGACCTCTTCTTTATTGTGAATCAGGTTCAGAACAACGCCAAAGTACCCGAAGCTTGCAAGCAGAAAAACAATAACGGCGGTTACCAGCATTAAAATAAGCTGGCCTTTAATGGAACTAAGCTTCCGGCGCATTGTTCACCCCTCCTTTCTGCCTGTATTCAGTAGGAGTACTGCCAAAGAAATTTTTGAAGGTTCCCTCAAAATGATGGTAGCTGTGGTAGCCTACCTGATAGCAGATATCTGAAATAGGCAGTTGAGAGGATAAAAGCAGTTTAGCGGCAGATTTCATGCGCAGCTGCGTGATGTATTTTGAAAAGGTAAATCCTGTTGCAGACTTGAACAGCTCGCTGCAATAGGAATAGCTCAGGTTATACTTCTGCGCCAGTGATGCCAGAGAAAGATCTTGTGTATAGGCGGTTCGCACCTCTTCCAGCAGAAGGCGGAACGCGTCGTTTGTGGTGCCAGCCAAAGTCTGGATCACAGGGTTTTCCGAGCTTGTCAGCAAAAGATCCGTTTGAATTTCATGCAGGAGCTTTTTCAACTGTCCGCCGGAAAAATCTGTACTTCCCACAGCCAGGCGGCAGTCGGGTATTTCCAGCAGAAGCTTGATAGTATTGTCAATTTCCATTTGATTTGCCATCCCTGCAAGGATGGCTTTTTGTTCGCCGAGAAAAATCGGATAAAAGGTATCTACAAGGCAGGGGAGAGGAACCAGGCTGCGGCAGGAAGGAACAGAAACAGCAATAGCCGTAAAGGAAGCGCTTTCATGAGCGGTAAGGCCGCAGGCGTTTAAAAAGTCGGATTGATGTTCCATCTCTAAAAAACGGTTCAGCAGAACAGGGCCGTTTTGAATGCGGTTTTGGTAAAGCTTTTCCTCCAACCGATCCAAAAGCAAATCAGAATCGCTGCTTTGAATGGGCTTGAGGCAGTAATCGAATACGCTGCACTGAATCGCCTGCCTGGCATAACTGAAATCAGAATATCCGCTTACTATGATAAATTCCGGCAGAGGAGAGCATTGCTGACACGCTTTGATAATATCCAGACCGGATAAGCCCGGCATTCGGATATCCAAAAAAGCCGCATCGTAAAATCTGTTCTGAAGCAGGTGTAATGCCTCAAAGGAATCGTAGGACTTGGTGATCACAGTCATGTGGTGCTTGGAAAACGGCAGAGAATGCTCTGAGGCAAGAAGCGCCATTTTCTCATCATCTGCAAGTAAGATACGAAACATAAAAAACTCCCCTTTGGGTAATATCGCCAAAATTCTTGAACGAATCACCCTAAAAAAACACATACCAATCCCCAAAATTATTGTATTGCCTGTTTGTTAACAAAATGATAACATATTCTTGCAAAATGCACAAGGTCACTTTGTAAGGGATACTTTACGCAGGGAGGCTTCAAATGTGACAGAGACAAATAAAAAATCTTTATGGAAACGAATAAAGCAGAATAAATGGACCTACCTTTTCCTTCTGCCGGGCGTAGCGTTCTTAATTCTTTTCTGCTATGTTCCGTTGTATGGACT
>CAMVYG010000014.1 GCA_947171615.1 uncultured Clostridia bacterium | reverse complement strand
AATGAAAAATCAAACGACAGCGAAATAATAATTACCAAAAGTCGTTAATCGGCACTTAACCGAGTTAGCCCGTATCAATAACGATTCGGGCTTTTTCGTGCGAAAAAAGTCGTTCTAAGCGCTTATATAAAAAATTTCTAAAAATATTGTAGCAGTTTCGGGGTTGAAAGTGAATTTAAAAAGCGTTATTATTGATAAAAGATGTTTATCAATCCAACTGTAAAGAATGGAGGCTTCATATGAATTTCTTTCAACTTTCCTGTTTTGTCGCTGTTGCACGCACTCTGAATTTTGCCAGAGCTGCTGAGGAATTGAACATAACGCAACCGGCAGTCACACATCAGATACACTCATTGGAAACTGAATTAGAGGTAAAGCTGTTCCATCGAACAACCCGGACAGTGGAACTGACACCTGATGGATTTCTATTTCTTGACGATGCCAAAAAGCTATTGGCGATTTCAGAACACGCAAAAGCAAGGATGATTCGGTCCAAGCGAGAAACCGCACGGCTCTTTTCTATTGGTGGGCATAGCTATGAGGCGCTGATGTTGCTTCCAGATGTTCTGCGGGCAATGAGAACAGAATATCCTGACATTCATCCCAGACTCCAGATCGTTCCCGCTGCCATGTCCGGCCGAGTTTTGGAAGAAGAACAGATGGATGTGATTCTTGGATTTCAAGAAACGATTGGCAGTAAATTTTCCGGAGTATATAAGGAGCTTGTAAAAATCCCTGTATTCTGTGTCTGTCCAAAAAGCAATCCGATTGCAAAGCAGAAGCAAGTGAGTATTGCTGACTTGAAGCAGGACTCTTTATTGTTGGAAAACCCATTTGTTGGTCCCTCAAGCCTGTCCCAGTTGCGCTCTTATATGCTCTATGAGCGTTCTTCCTCTGATTTTCAGGTTTGTGATTCGCCGGAAGCCGCCTCTATCTTGGTTAGAGCCGGTTACGGTGTGGCGATCCATGCGGGACTTCCTGTCCCTGCTGACAATTATTTAGTAAGTGTTCCGTTAACTGATTTGCCGCCCTTATCTTTCGGCGCGTACTATAAAACGCTGAAAGGACGCCCAATGCTAAAGAGGTTTATTGAACTGCTGCGGAAGCAACTTTCTGAAGGATAACTGGAAAACCATTTTTCCTGCTTCTTCCTCTGAGACATTGCGCTTCCTTGCAATTCGGCCGATTAAGTTTTCCAGTCACACGGTTCCTTTTGGCTCGCTTTTATACAAAGATGGGTTTAAAAACAGCCGTTTTTGAATGCGGCGGCGCTGAAAACAGAAAAAATCCGGAAAGCCAGCAATACCAAGCTTTCCGGGCATAGAAGCAAAAACAGCCTTCCAAGATGGAAGGCTGTTTTTGTATCAAAGTTTGTGCTTTGTTTTGGTGGGGACAACAGGAACTCGCCTGTCGGCTCAGGTCATGCTTGCCAGTGGCAAGCGTCTATGACCGACCGAAGCAACAGCTGAGAACAGCGCTGGACGGTCGCCACTGGCGACCAGCGCCTCTCACAAGTCCGCCTCCTGGACTTATCCACATAAAAGATGGAAGCCTGACCAAAGGGTCAGACTTCCATCTTTGGTGGGGACAACAGGACTCGAACCTGTGACCTCCTACGTGTGAAGCAGGCGCTCTAACCAGCTGAGCTATGCCCCCATAACAGGAGATAGTATAGCAGATTTTTGGCGGTAAGTCAAGAACCGAATTTGAAAATCTTTCCCTATACGGTCTCACATCAAAGTGAATTATGGTTTCCTCTGTTCTGGTAGCATTCTGAATCTCTGAAAGTCAAAAAACGCCCATCCACTTCTTTTGAAGTGGATGGGCGTTTTCATTTACAACCGTACAAAAGCGCTTTACAGCGCAAGGAGAACCGCGTCCAGCACGCAGCCCAGGATCAGCACGAATATACTGATGAGTAAAAAGCCCACCTGGTAGCTGAAGCACCGGAATTTACTGCTCCAAAACTTACTCATGCCGGAATCCTCTTTTCTCCGCCATTTGGCGAAGAAAAATGCGGAACACAGCATACTGAGGCTGCCGGTGAGCATCAACGCGCTGACCGCTCCCTGCAGGGGTGGAAAGGCCACGTCTTCTGCAAAAAGAAGTAGTCCCAGGGTAGCCCCTACCGCCGCGGCAATGGCGGAAACCAAAATTCCCGCAATCAGGCAACGCAGCAGATCATGGCCGATATTGGAGGCGGTAAATACCTTTTTCTTCTCCATGCCCAAAAGCTCCTCTTTCTTATTTTCCGGCAAAATGGCAGGCCACGAAATGGCCGGGAGAAACCTCCTTCAGCTCGGGAGCGTCCTTGCGGCAGCACTCCTTTGCCCTGGGGCACCGGCTCTGGAATTTGCACCCCGGCGGCACATCGATGGGACTTGTGACCTCGCCCTCCAGCATAATGCGCTGGCGGCTGTCCTCAATATCCGGGTCGGCAATGGGAATGGCGGACATCAGCGCCTCGGTATAGGGATGCAGCGGATTGCTGTAAATCTCGGCAGAAGTGGCAAGCTCTACCACAGAACCCAGATACATCACCGCCACACGGTCGGAGATGTGCTTTACCATGGCCAGGTCATGGGCAATAAACATATAGGTAAGACCCAACTCCTTCTGGAAGCGGATCAACAGATTGGCGACCTGTGCCTGAATAGAAACGTCCAGAGCGGACAGCGGCTCATCGCACAAAATAAACCGGGGCTCTACTGCCAGCGCTCTGGCAATGCCGATTCTCTGGCGCTGGCCGCCGGAAAACTCGTGAATAAAACGGTTGGCGTGCTCCTGGTTCAGACCCACCATGCGCAGCAGCTGGCCAATCCTCTCCTGACGCTCCTGCTTCCCGGTGTACAGACCATGCACGTCCATGCCCTCGCCGATGATCTCGGCAACGGTCATACGGGGGTTCAAGGAAGCGTAAGGGTCCTGGAAAATGATCTGCACCTCTTTGGTAAAGGCCTTTTTCTCGGCGCCCTTGAGTTCATGAATATTCTTGCCGTTATAAAGCACGGTGCCGTCTGTGGGATCATACATGCCTACGCAGGTACGGCCGCAGGTGGTTTTTCCGCAACCGGATTCCCCCACCACGCCCAGAGTTTCCCCGGGCATGATGTTGAAGGAAACGTCATCTACCGCCTTCAAGGTGCGCTTATTCCCCACCTTGAAATATTTTTTCAAATGAGAGACCTCCAGAAGCGGCTTTGTGCCAGCCGCCGCAGCGGTCTTTTCCACTTCATTACTCATGGCCTTCTCCTCCTTTCACCCGCAGTGCTTCGGCCTTTTCCCGAACCTCAGCCGGAGCGTCGTCCGCATAGAGCCAGCACATGGCGCTGTGCCCATGGTTCTCCGGGCCTTCCCCGGGGAATTCCTTGACCGGAGGCATTTCCTCCAGACAAACATTCATGCACAGCTCACAGCGCCGGGCAAAAGGACAGCCCTTGGGGGGGGCCACCAGATCCGGCGGCGTGCCGCGAATGGTACGAAGCATCTGCTTGTTTTCCCAGTCCAGCCGGGGAACTGCGCCCAGCAGAGCCCAGGTATAAGGGTGCTGCGGATTGTAGAAGATCTCCTTCCGGCTGCCGCGCTCCACGATCTGGCCGGCATACATGACCACGATCTTATCCGCAAAACCGGCGACTACACCGAAATCGTGCGTGATCAAAATAATGGAAGTGCCGTCCTCGTCCCGCAGACGCTTCAGAAGCTCCATGATCTGGGCCTGAATAGTCACGTCCAGCGCGGTGGTGGGCTCATCGGCAATGACCAGCTTGGGCTGGCAGGCCACCGCCATGGCGATCATGGCGCGCTGGCGCATACCGCCGGAAAACTCAAAGGGGTACTGCCTAAAGCGGGTCTCAGCGTTGGGGATCCCCACCACGTCCAAAAGACGAATGGCCTCTTCCTTCGCTTCTTTTTTTGTCATTTTACTGTGGATCCGCAGATTTTCCATGATCTGCTTGCCCACCCGCATGGTGGGATCCAGCGCCACAAGAGCGTCCTGGAAAATCATGCCGCAATCCCCGCCGCGGTACTGGGAAAGCTCTTTTTTAGACATGGAAAGCACGTCTTTCCCCTCAAAAAGGATCTGGCTTCCCTCCTTGACCACGCCGGGATGGCGGATCAGGGACATAATGGTGCGGGCCGTCACACTCTTTCCGCAGCCGGATTCACCGATCACGGCTAAAATCTCGCCGTGCTTCACATCAAAATTTACACCGCGGACAGACTGTACCTCGCCCGCGTAAGTATGATAGGAAACCCGCAGATTTTTGACCTCCAGCAAAGGCTGGTTGGGGTCTCCGGTCCATTTATGGGGATTCGCTTTCCAGTTTTTTCCGATCTCTACAGCTTCTTCCTCCACCTGGGGAGTCATTACTTTTTCTTCTGCCATGGTATTTTCCCTCCTCAATTACGCAGCTGCGGGTCAAGCGCGTCGCGGAGAGCATCGCCCACCACGTTGAACGAAAGCACCAGCAAACTCAGCAGCACGCAGGGAACGAGCAGCTGGAAGGGATAGAAATTCATGGTGCTCTGTCCCTGCTGCAGCATAGTTCCCAAGCTGAAATTCGGGGGCATCAGGCCGATGCCCAGGAAGGAAAGGCTGGTTTCGGAGAAAATCACGCTGGGGATCGCCTGCGCCAACTCCAGAATCAGCAGGCCCAGAGTATTGGGGAGCAGGTGCTTCAAAATGCGGTGCATATTGGAACCGCCCATGGCCTTGGAGGCCAGCACATATTCGCTTTCCCGCAGCTTTAAGATCTGTCCGCGCACCAGACGGGCCGTGCCCGTCCAGGAGGTAACGCTCAGGGCAAACAGCAGCTGAACATAGCCGTTGCCGAATACCACCAGCAGCAACGTACACAAAATCAAATTGGGAATACTGCTGATAACCTCCACGATACGCATCATCACATCGTCCACAATACCGCCGAGGGTGGCCATAATGGAGCCGTACAGGCAGCCCACAACAAGCTGGATCCCAGCGGCCACAAGGGCAATGACCAGAGAGGTTCTGAGGCCCACCCAGGAACGGGTAAACAGGTCTCGACCCATGTTATCCGTGCCCAGCCAATACTGAGAGCAGGGAGCCATATTCTTATCCTGCCCGTTAATAGTGATGTAGTCCTTGCCGGAAATGACAGGCCCCAAAAGGGACATGACGATTAGCAGCACCAGAACGATCAGGAAAAACATGGCGACCTTGTTCTGCTTGAACCGCCGGGCTGCATCGGCCCAGAAACCGATGTTTTTCCGGGTGATCTCGTCCGCGTACAGGGAGTCCTGGTCTACAAACGCAAAACGATCTTCAGGTTTCTTTATGGAAACAGTATCTGTGTTCATGCTCTTGACCTCCTTTTACCTGGACGATCCGCTGACCAGCTTGATCCGCGGGTCAACGATGCCATAGAGCACATCGGAAACAAAGATGGATACGATGGTGATGGCACTGTAAAATACTGTAAAACCCAAAACCATGGGAACGTCACGCTGGGTAATACATTCCACATAGTAGCTGCCGATCCCGGGAACAGAGAATACCCGCTCAATGAACAGGGAGCCGGACAGCATACCGGCAATGGTGCCGGGCAGGAAGGTGACAATGGGAATAAAAGAGTTTCTTACCACGTGGTGGAGCATCACCTGGGTCTCAGACATGCCGATGGCCCGGGCGGTGGTGGTACACTCCTGATAGATGGAATCCAGCATGGCGATCTTTGTGGTACGGGCATATCCCGCCACATAGAACAGCGCGCCGGCGAAGGTGGGCAATATGGTAAACTGCCAGCCCCCGAACCACAGGTCCTTCCCCTTGGGCCAGCCGATAATGGGCAGATGTAGAAGCCCGGACGGCCCGGTCAGAGTCAGCTGTAAAATCAGCGCAATAACCAGAGACGGCACAGAAGTCATAAACATACAGAATATCAATATGATAAAGTCCGGCGCCTTCGCCCGCTTCATAGCGGCGATAATTCCCAGGATCAGTCCCAGGGTAACGCCCACGATCATCTGCTGAATATTCAGGCGGACCGTGGGAGGCAGCCGCTTTTGCAAAATTGAGCCGAGAGTATCTCCAGACTTGGCGATAGACTCGCCGAAGTCTCCCTTTGTCACCACATTTTTCAGGGTGAGCAGATACCGCTCTCCAGCAGGCTTATCGTACCCGTATTTTTGCATAATGCGCTCCTGCGCCTGGGCAGGCAGCTTGTGGATCTTCATAGTCAGGGCGTTGCCGGGGATCGACGCCAACAGAAAGAATGTGGCGGTAAATACCAAAAACAGCGTAATAATCATGTAGACAAAACGTTTCGCGACAAATTTCGCCATGACCCCACCTCCTTCAAGTAATTCAAAATTTTGAAATGTATACCTGTTTAGAATACCATGAACTTCTGTATTTTGCAACATCTTTCCCCCGAAAACAGAGGAAAAATGAATTTTTCAATGTAAAATCCTTCATTCAAAAAGAAAAGAAGGTGCGGACAGCTCCTTCGGCCGTCCGCACGCTTCCCAAACCGGGGGTTTGGGCATTTATACAAAATCCCAAACGCCCTGATGCTTCGTATTTTTCACGGCGCCTTTACGCCGCCAGGGCTTCCCGCTTCTTACTCAGCAGCGAGATATACACCCTTGGGCTCCCAGTTGGAGCCGATGGTGGCAATTCCCAGACCACGCACGTTGTTCTGGCAGAACTGCCATACGTCCTGAATAAACAGGGGGCAAAGAGCCATATCGTCGGCCAGCTTCTGCTCCATCTGCTTGTAGAGCTCGAAACGGGCGGCTTCATCGGTGGTGGCATAGGCATCGCGTACCATCTGGTCGTACTCAGCAACGGAGTACTTACCATGGTTGGAGCCGTTGCCGGTCTCAAACATATCCAGATAGGTCATGGGATCGTTGTAGTCGGGGGACCAACCGGTCTCCACAAAATCCCAGTCGTTGCCTTCCATGTCGTTCAGGAAGGTGCCCCAGTCAGCGGAAACCTTCACTTCCATCTTCACACCCAGATTGGTCTCCAGAGCCTGCTGGATAAACTCGATGATCTGAGCGTCGATGGAGCTGTCGTTCATGGTCAGGTAGGTCAGGGTGTAGTTGCTCAGGTCGCTGGAATCCTTGCCCAGCTCCTCCAGGCCTTCCTTAAACAGAGCCTGCAGCTTCTCAGGGTTGTTGCCGTACTCGTCGCGGCCGGCTCTCCAGGGCTCAACGCCAGCCTGCTGACGGTAGTTGCCATCGCCCATAGCCACGGGGCCGGGTACCAGCACTTCAGCGGGAGTATAGCGGCCCATGATGGTGTCGCAGAACGCCACGTTGTCTACCGCATAACCAATAGCCTTACGGATCTTGGCATTGGAGGTCAGATCGCGCTGAGTGTTGAACAGCAGATAGGATACGCTCATGATGGACTCAGCATTTACCATCTGGCACTCGCCGGCGGCAGCCTTATCCTTGTACTTCTGCAGATATTCGCTGGAAGCGCCCTTGAAAGCCAGCTGACCGGCTTCAAACAGCTGGTCGGAGGTGGCCTGCTCGGCAACATAGGTCATGTCGATGGTGGTGATGAGCACATTCTCGGCATCCCAGTAGTTTTCGTTCTTCTCAAACACAGCATGGTCCTTGTCGGTCCACTCGGTAACAATGTAGGGACCGCAGTAAACCAGGGACTGCCAGTTGTTGGTGTTGCCATACTCGCCGCCGGCAGCCTCAACAATGTCCTTCCGCTTGGGGAAGAAAATGGAGTTTGCCAGCTTGCTCAGGAAGGTGGAATCGGGAGCAGCCAGAGTATACTCAACAGTCTTCTCATCGATGGCCTTTACGCCAACGGTGGAGAAATCGGTGGTGGTGCCCGCGTTAAAGTCAGCAGCGCCTACAATTCCGGTGAGGAAGAAGGAATAGGGGGCAGCCGCAGCGGGATCCAGAGCGCACTGTGCGCCGTATACATAGTCGTCGGCAGTTACAGGCTGGCCATCGCTCCAGTTGTAGTCGATCATGGTCATGGTGTAGGTAAGGCCGTCGTCAGAGATCTGATAGTCGGCGCAGGCCGCTTTGTTCATGGTAGCGGTGCCCTGATCATCAAAGCTGTAACGGAACCAGCCCTCCTGGGTCATGTTCACAACCGTGCCGGAGGGAACATCCTGTACCTGTGTGCTGTCGAAGGTAGCAGCCAGCTCCTGGCTGACATAGATGGTCTGGTCGTCAGCCATCTTCTCCTCGTTATCGCCGGTGCTGTTGACATCAGAGGATACGGGAGCGGTAGAGCTCTCGTTTCCGCCGGTGGACGGTGTGCTGCTGGGCTTTTCCTCGTTGCCGCAGCCGGACATAGCCAGCGTAAGCATCAGAACAGCAGCCAACGTCAGGGACAAAATACGTTTCATGTTCATGTTCTGCATCTCCTTTTGAAAATTTGGAACCTTTTTTCCGCTTTTCTGATAAGCAAAACCGTATCCATCGGAATGTTCCAACGGATACGCCAGTGTACCAAAAAAGCTTTCGCAAGCCAAAACGGTTGTGAAACCGTGCAGGCTGTCTGCCCGATTCCTGCAATTTTTACCGCTCCGTCTTGCTTTTCAACAATTATATTGCAAGAGATTTAAAAAGTCAAGGGAAATGTACAGGGCATTCCCATGCAGTTTTTAGCAATTTAACCAAAAAAATGGTGATTTTTCCGTCACTCTCGTTTGCATGAACCAAAGATAAAGATTGCAATTTTGTAACTTTCCGGTGCTTAGTAGTTAGTCGTTAGTTATTAGTTGTTAGAGAAAGGCCCCGGTCATGCATGACCGGGGCCTTCTCCTATCAGATTCTGGATGTTGGACGCTGAATTGCAGTTTATTTTTAAACAGCGGAACCCCTCTCCCCCTGAAAGGGGTGAGCAAGAGTGTACACACTTATGTGCGAACCGTTCTTCTCTCACTGTCATTCCGAGCAAAGCGAGGAATCTCGGCTAGCAGAAACCGGCGGGTAAGCTGGCGGAGAAAGCCGGTACTTCTCCGCAGGGAGAAGGCGGTCACTTCGTGACCGAGGCTTTCTCAAAGACAACCGCCATGGCGGTTGTCTGACCTTCCTCTAACGACTAACGACTAAAAGCTAACATCTCTCACCCACACCATCATTTCCCCCTCGCCCCGGTTGGCCCAGGCGTAATAGGGAATCCAGAGAAGCTCCCGCTCCGCCCCGGTTTCCGGCGGCCTGGTGGTATATAAGCGCTCCCGCTCTCCTTCCACCATGCAGCCTGCACAGCGCAGTACCATTACGCCGCCCAGCAGCTCCGGGCAAAATTCCTCTGTAAAAGCGCTGTCCCGCGGCAGCAGCACGCGATGCAGCTCTCCGCCGTTATCGGCTTCCTCCAGGCAGTAGACCAACGGCCCACGCTGAATGGCCACCCTGCCCGCATCCTCCCGCACCTGCTGGTTGGCCCAGATCCGTTTTGCCTCCATAGGCAGGGAAAGCTCCAGGATATCGCCGGGCTTCCATTCTCTGCTCAGGTACACATAGCCGTTTACAGCCTGCTGCTCCACCGCTTCCCCATTGAGCTTCAGGGTATACTTCCCCTCACACCAGCCGGGGATCCGCAGAGCATAGGTAAAGCACACCGGAACTTCCGGCTCTACCTTCATTTGCAGCTCGCCCTCCCAGGGATAATTTCCCTGAAGCAGAACACGCACCGGAGTTTCCCCGAAAGTACAGAAATATTCTCCCGCCAGGTATAGGTGCTGGAACAGCTCTGTTTCCGTGCGGCTCACCGCGTAATCGGTAATGGAAGCAATGGTTCTGGCCAGATTGGGCGGGCAGCAGGCGCAGCCAAACCACTTCTGCCGCACCGGCTTCACATGGGCTTTCCGCTGATCTTTGCGGCAAGCCTCCGGCAGAACCTCCAGGGGATTCACATAGAAAAAAGCTGTGCCGCTGAGATCCATACCGCTGATGGCGCCGTTATAGAGCACCCGCTCCATTACATCGGCATATTCGCCCCGGCGTTCGATTTTCAACATCTGGTTGGCGAAAAAAGCCAGGGCAAGCCCGGCGCAGGTTTCCGCATAAGCGGTATCGTTGGGCAGATCATAGGGGAAGGTAAAAGCCTCCCCGTATTCCGAGGAACCCACCTGCCCGGTAAGATACATCTGCTTTTCCGTCATTTCCCGCCAAAGGCCGCGCAGATGCTCGTACAGCTTTTCGTCCTTTGCACAGCGGGCCGCTGCTGCCGCCCCGGCGTACAGATAATTGGCCCGCACCGCGTGGCCTACCGGCTCCCTCTGCTCCAGCAGGGGTTTATGCGCCTGATAATAGGCGTATTGCAAAGGGCCGTTCTTCCAGTAGAAGCCGTTTCCCTCCCGCTCCGTTTCCTCCCGGAAATACAGAGGCTCCTTTCCACGCTCAAAAAGAAAATACCGGGCTAACCGGAGGTACTGCTCTTTTCCGGTAACCTCGTACAGCTTGCAAAGGGCCAGCTCAATTTCCTCATGGCCCGGGTAGCCGTGCAGCTTTCCTTCCTCCGGCCCCAGTACGGAATCGATATGGGCCGCCAGTTTTTCCGCCACATCCAGAAAGCTTCTTCGCCCGGTGGCCCGGAAATGAGCTACCGCCGCCTCGATCAAATGTCCCGCGCAGTACAGCTCGTGGTTGTCCTTCAGGCTCGTCCACCGGCGGCTAAGATCTCCCAATATATAATAGGTATCCAGATAGCCATCCTCCCGCTGTGCCCCGGCAACCAGAGAGACCGCTTCCTCCAGCTCCCGCTCCAAAGCTTCATTGGGAGCCCACATCAGAGAAAAGGCCGCCGCTTCCATCCATTTGTACAGGTCGCTGTCCTGAAATTCAAAGCCGTAATGCTCCCCGGTTTGATTCTCCGCAGCGGCACGCATATTTGCGATACAGCCGCTGGGTTCCGCGCCTTCTACCCGGTCGTTTAAGGCCTCCCACTGATAGGGGATCACTTTTTCCCGCACCAGCTCCCGGAGCCTGGCATAAAACCGGTCCGTCACCCGGCAGCTTTGCCCATCCACAGGGAATGCGAAATTTTTCTTTTCCATAGCTGCTTTCCTCTTTTCAGTTTTCTCCGGTTTCCCAATACATCTTTGTTTTCGTGGTGACTTCCCCATCCGCCAGGGCAAAGGTCATTTCCGGCATGGGCTCATCGTTCAGGCCGCCCTCTGAGGCGAAAGTGGATTCCGCTGTCAGCGTCATGGAAGTCTCTCCAAACCGGAAGGTGAACCGCTTCCCCGTGGCCATACGGGTATTGCGCAGCTCTACTTCCAAAGCCCCCGGCTTCCAGCGCCCGTTGGCCCCATAGGGTACGCCCCGTATTTCGGTAGTCTCAAAATGCCCGTTTAAGCCCAGCTTGATTTCAAAATCGCCATTGTCCTGCCTGCACAAAAGGGCGCAGTCGCCCTCCTGAAAGCGAAAGCTCAGGGAAATAAGCTTTCCTCCCACAGGCTGGAAATGTCCCGCCCCGCCGATCAGGTCCTCCATGCAGGGCAGTTCCTTTTCCGGCAGATAGACCGCGGTGTTTAGAGATTTTTCCGCCCAGGGATTTCGCATTCCCAGCACAGAGTTCAGTTCCAGGCGCTTTAACCGGTTCCGCAAAACGTGCAGGGCCTGGGGGTTCTCCGGCAGCGGACTTTCCGCCATGGCGGGCAGCAGCTTTTCCCACAGGGCGGTGAGCACCGCCTGTAATTGCATGGAGGCCGCCTGAATCACGATAACGGCATCCTGCTTTGTGCACACCACGCCGTACTGGCCGAAGGCGCCGTCTCCCCGGAACACACCCTCCGGCTCACAGCGCCAGAACTGATAGCAGTAGCCCTGCTGCCAGTCCGGGTCTCCATCCCAGCCCGCGCCCCGGTTTTCGATCTGCTTTTGGGTGGCCTCTTCAAACCAGCTTTCCTCCAAAATCTGCTTGCCCTCCCACTTTCCTTTGTTCGCCACAAACTGCGTAAACCTTGCCATGTCCTCAATGGTCACGGAATAGCCCGCGCCCCCCATTTCCGTGCCGTCCGGCAGGGACTGGCAACGAATATCTGTCATGCCCAAAGGCTCGATCAGCCTGGGGCGCAGAAACTCTGTCAGGGTCTGTCCGGTCTTCCGGGTGAGGATAGCGGAAAGCAGGTTGGTACCCGCCGTGTTGTACAGGAAATGCGTGCCCGGCTCGTGCACAAAGGGGTGTGCGAAAAAGGCTCTGATCCAATCCGGATCTTTCCGCCAGACATTGGGGATCTCGCTTTCATGGCCGCAGCCCATCATCAGCAGATGGCGGATCTCCGCTTTTTTCAGGTTTTCACTGGGGGCCTCCGGCAGCATTTCCGGGAAAATATCCACCAGCCGCTCCTGGAGAGAAAGAATCCCCTCCTGCCGGGCAAAGCCGATAGCGGTAGAGGTCAGGCTTTTGCTGAAGGAAAACAGAATATGCTGGGTTTGGGGGCTGTATGGGCTCCAGCTTCCCTCGGCATATACCTTTCCGTGGCGCAACAGCATAAAGCTGTGCATCTCCGTACCCCGCCGGTACAGCTCGTCCAGCAGACTTGTAACAGCTCCCGAAGGAACCCCCACGCTTTCCGGTGTAACTCTTTCAAATTCCATATCATACAACTCCTTTTCACTGTACTTTTTAGATTAGGGCTTGTTTGAAAAAACGAAACCACCGCCCTTTTACCTATAAACGGCTGCTTTCCGCGTTAGAAATCCATCAATCCTCTATTTTCAGACTGACTCTAAAAGCTGCTGGAAGCATACCGCACTGTGACAATATGCACTTCCTTTTTTTCCTTCCGTACCCGATAAATAACAGTATAATTTTTTACGAACAACTGGCGGTACTCCCCTTTTGCATAAACGCCTGTCCGGCGAATCGCGCCGCGCTCCGGAAGCTGCTCCAGGCTGAGGATCGCTTTTTCCAGTTCATCGATGATACGGCCAGCCGCGGCAGGTTCCAAAAGATTTTCCGCGATATAGGCGTAGATTTCCTCTAAATCCCGATAAGCCCGGGCATACAGCTTTACAAAACACTTATCCAAAGTGCTTCCTCCGCAAAGAGGAAAGCGCCTCCTGTGCGTCCAGCAAAACGCCTTCCGAAGCATACTCCCTTTCAGCCTCACTGATAGCTGTGTCCGCCTGTGCCGTTTCTACCATTTCTTCATACGTTTCAATGCTCATCACCACCAAATCTCCATAGCCATTTTTTGTGATGAAAAGCGGCTCCCGTTTCGCATGACAAAGCTCAGAAATTTCTGTGGTATTTCTAAGGTCTGTGATGGGTCTGATCTGCGGCATGTTTACTCCTCCTTTTTGAACATTATTATAGCATAATTATGCTCAAAATACAAGTTGGATCTCCAAAGTGCCTTATTATTTTTTTAGTATACCATGGCGTATTCCCAAAGGCTATCAGAAAATTTGGATAAAACAGGATAGAACATGAGTAAAACCCTTGTTTTCTGCCAATAGTAACCGGGAAGAGCAAATTCTGGAAGCTACCTAAAGAAAAGAGAGGTCATTTTTATGGTAACGATTCAAAAGGTATACGGCTGTGAAATTCTGGACTCCCGGGGAAACCCCACGGTCAGCGCCACCGTACAGCTTTCCGACGGCACGCTGGGTACGGCGGCTTCTCCCTCCGGGGCCTCTACCGGCAAGTTTGAAGCCATTGAGCTGCGGGATGGAGACGACCGGCGCTATGGCGGCAAGGGCGTTTTAAAGGCGGTAAAGAATGTGAACGAGATCATCGCCCCGGCCCTGGAAAAGGTGCACAACCTTACTGTGCGGGAAATTGACGGCGTTCTGCGGAAGTTGGACGGCACCCCCAACAAGGCCCACCTGGGAGCAAACGCCACCCTGGCGGTATCTCTGGCCTGCGCCCGGGCCATTGCCGCCCATTACCGCATGCCTCTATACCGGTATCTGGGAGGCGCCGCCGCTTATCAGCTGCCTGTTCCCATGATGAACATCCTAAACGGAGGAGCTCATGCCGGAAACAATATCGACATTCAGGAATTTATGATCATGCCCCTGATGGCGGAAAGCTTCCGGGAAGGGCTGCGCTGGTGCGCGGAAATCTACCACACCCTGGGCGAACAGCTGAAAAAGAAAGGGCTTTCCACCGCAGTGGGAGACGAGGGCGGGTTCGCGCCCAACCTTTCCTCCGATGAGGACGCCATTGAGGAAATTCTGAACGCCGTGGAAAAAGCCGGCTATTCCGGCAAAGTAAAGCTGGCTCTGGACGCCGCCGGCAGCGAGTGGGCCGTGGACCACCACTACCGCCTGCCCAAGCGCGGCATGGAATATGAAACGGAAGCCCTGATTGAATACTGGGAAGACCTTGCAGCCCGATACCCCATTTTTTCCATTGAAGATCCTCTGGGAGAAGAGGATTTTGAAGGCTGGGCAGAGCTTACCGCCCGTCTGGGAAACAAGGTACAGCTGGTAGGGGATGATCTCTTTGTCACCAACCCGGAACGCTTGCAGCAGGGCATTGACGAGGGGGCCGCCAACGCCATTCTCATCAAGCCCAACCAGATCGGCACCCTTACGGAAACTCTGGACGCCATTGACCTTGCCAGGCGCAACGGCTACAAGACCATCATTTCCCACCGCTCCGGAGAAACGGAAGATACCTTTATTGCCGACCTGGCGGTGGCGGTCAATGCCGGGCAGATCAAAACCGGCGCACCCTGCCGCACCGAGCGGGTGGCAAAATACAACCGCCTGCTGCGCATTGAAGAGGCTTGACAGTCCCGCCCTTTGCCCTTTACAATAACAAGCGCAGAGCATTCCCGTTATTGCAGAGAGGAAGGGAGCATTTTATGGGCATTGTTTTGGATCGGGTCAATTCCTGCGCGGCGTATCTGCGGGAAAAGGCGGGGTTTCGTCCCCGCACAGCAGTGGTGCTGGGCTCCGGGCTGGGGGCCTTCGCCGAAAAAATAGAACAGGCTGTTTCCGTGGAATATGGGGAGATCCCCGGATTTCCTGTTTCCACAGTACCGGGGCATCACGGCAGATTTGTATTCGGCCTGATCGGGCGGGAGCCTGTGGCGGTGATGCAGGGACGGATCCATTTCTATGAGGGATATTCCATGGAAGATGTTGTGCTTCCCCTGCGGGTTCTCCATGCCCTGGGCGCGGAGCGGGTGATCCTTACCAACGCTGCCGGAGGCATGGGAGAGGGCTTTCGTCCCGGCGACCTGATGCTGCTCACCGACCACATCGCCTCCTTTGTCCCCTCTCCCCTTTTGGGCCCCAACGAGGAAGAACTGGGCCCCCGGTTCCCGGACTTATCGGAGGTCTACAGCCTCCGTCTGCGGGAGCTTGTCCGGCAGACGGCCGAGGAACTGGAAATCCCCTTAAAGCAGGGCGTTTACCTGCAAACCACCGGCCCCAATTACGAAACCCCCGCGGAGATCTGCCTGTACCGCGCTTTGGGAGCGGACTCCGTAGGCATGAGCACCGCCTGCGAAGCCATTTGCGCCCGGCACATGGGCATGGAGGTCTGCGGTATCAGCTGCATTACAAACCTGGCGGCAGGCATCAGCAAAAAGCCCCTGTCTCACAGGGAAGTCCAGGAAACAGCCGACCGGGTGGGAACACAATTTCAGGCTCTTTTGGAAACGGTACTGAAAAATCTGGCGGATTGTTAGTTGTTAGCTTTTAGTAATTAGTCGTTAGAAAAGGCAAGGGCTTTACCTGCCGATTACTTCTGGTCGAGATTCCTCGCTTTGCTCGGAATGACAGCGGTGATACTCGCCTCTTTTCACATTAAACCACATCCCCCTGTCATTCTGAAGGCGCAGCCTGAAAGCTCTCGATTTGCAGAAACCAGCGCATGAAAAGGATTTTGCACCCGCTGGCTGAGCAATAATCGAGAAGCAGTTAATCCGGACCGTCCAGAGGCCGGTCCCTACATTGGTTCACTGCCAGCCTTCTGGCTTCCATCAACCACAAACCGCTTACAACGCCTAACACCGCCCTTTTTCCTTTAAGAGCTGACGAAAAATCAAAACATGCTGCTCCTCGTCCAGAATCAGGCGCTCCAGCAGCGCCCTGATGTGGGGATCCGGCAGCTCTCCCGCCAAACGGCGGTATTCCGTGATCGTTCTGTTTTCCCCCATGATCGCCCGGTTCAGCAGGGCAACCGGATCACTGGTATAAAAAAGAGCCCCCGGACTCCAATAGACAGACCGGCCCTCCCGATAACTCCACAGCCGGGGATCTCCTCCCAAAAGACAGACCAGCTGAGCAAAAACGGAAAGATGGTGCATTTCCACCACAGCGATCCTGTGAAAATACTCCGCTGTTTTCGGGCTTTTAGCAGCCAGAACCGTACTATTATAGAAGTACTGAGCTATCGTACTCATTTCCGAAGCGCTGCCTCCCAGTTGGGACAGCATGGCTCTTACACAAATCGGACTTGCCTCCCTCACCTGAATCGGAGGATAGGGAGAAGCATCGGCCACCGGCAGTTTCAGTTCCATAAGCACCCTCCTTTTTTCCAAGCAGTGCCGATCAATCCGGCACCGTCTGGCTATACCTATGTGAAAAGGCCGGGAAGTATGCCGTGTGGGGGATAAAAGAAAGGGCGGCATTTTCTGCCGCCCTTTCGTAAGCTCTTCAGCTTTCCAAAGCTTTATTCCCCGTCCCTGGTGATGGCGTCTTCCAGCGCCTCCACATCGATCACCTGATCTTCTGCTTCTTCTTCCGGTTTTGCTTCGCTCCTTCTCTCCGGTTTCCCGACAGACTGAGCTTCCGGCTGCTCCGGTACGGGAGGCTCTTCTTTCTGCCGCTTTTCCGTATCTTTTGCCGGGCAGCTCTGCTCCTGGTCAGGCTGCTTCCCTTTCTTTTCAGTCTCTTTCTTCTTTGGTTTTTCTCTCTTTTGGGGCGTTCCCTTCAAAGTGCGGACGATCAACCACGCAAACACTGCCAGAACAGCTATGATCACCAGAACCAGCACCGCTATAGCCGGTGCGTTGGAAGCATGTTTGGGGGATGGCGCCACGCCATCCATGACGGAAACCGCTTTATCGGTATTTTCCAGGGAGCCGGTTCCCAGCTGCCCCTTTTCATTGTTTCCCAGCGCATAGACCTTACCTTCTTCTGTCAGATACAGCATATGGCCGCCGCCCAGGCTCACATCCGTGACTCCCTTTGCCACCTCTACCGGAGAGGTAGACGTTTCGCCGCCATACTGCCCATAGCCGTTGCTGCCCCAGGCGTACAGCGTGCCGTCTGTCAAAACAGCCGCGGAAAAATCATCGCCGCAATCAATGGAAGCAGCATCGGACAAGATCTGCACCGGTTCGGTAATATTATCATAGGTACCGTTTCCCAATTCTCCGTTGGCGTTGTAACCGCAGGACCATACGGTTCCGTCGGTTTTGAGGATCACGGTACCAAAGGCAGTACAATCCACGGCTTTCACGTCCTCCATTACCTGTTGGAAGGTCAATAGATCCTCGGTAGAGCCGTTGCCCAACTGACCATAGGTATTGCCGCCTGCTGCCCAGAGGGTATTGTCGTTTTTCACCGCCATGGTATGCTCCATGCCTACGGACACACTGCGTACCTGATCCAGCATCTCCTTGGGCGCAACCATGGTATTTGTGCTGCCATTTCCCAACTGGCCTCTGTTGTTCCAGCCCCATAGCCACAGCGTGCCGTCTTCCGTTACCGCCGCTGTATGGAACCGCCCCGGCGCGGCAGTTACCACTTCCGTCAGAATTTCCGTGGGGGCCGTGCGGACTTCCGTGTCTCCCAGGCCCAGCTGGCCGCCTTCATTCCAACCCCAGCCATACAAAATTCCGTTTTTGTCAATGGCAAAGGTATTCAAATAACTGGCGTACACTGCCTGTATATCGCCTTTCACCTGCACGAATACGGCGCTCTCTTCTCCGGTGACGCTTCCTTCCATATCGTCTTCTTCCGTGCCGCTTTCTGCGGAAGAGGAAGTTTCCTCCTCGGGGAGCAGCAGGGTAACGCCCAGCTGTCCATATGTATTGGAGCCGGCAGTCCAAAGGGTACCGTCCTCCTTCACAACGGCGGAATGGAGAAAGCCCGCCGCCAGCGGAGAAATGTCCTTCTCTGCGGGAGCCGCCGCCAATGCGGAAGAAGCGGTTCCCGCGCAGAACAGAACCGTACCCAGCAGCACCGCCAGTTTTCTCGATCTTGCTTTCATAAGGTTTCCCTCCTTACAGAACATCACAATTAAATTTATTATAAGTGATTGCGGCAGCGGTTTCAATATGGATTCTGTGAAAACTTCGTGATAATTTGCTGAAATCCACTGGATTGAAACAGCATTTTTCCTGGGCAGCGCAAACAGCGGGGGACGCTTCCCCTAAGGAAATGTCCCTCGCTGTTCTTTTTCAGCTATTCCGGGGTAAGCCTTACTCCTGCCCCTTTAAAATGCTTTCGGGATCGATATAGATCCCGTCCCGGCGTACCTCAAGATGCAGGTGGGGTTCTTCCGCCGCCTCAAAGGGCACCGCGGTCACCGTGCCGATGGCCTGTCCCTTTGTCACGGTATCTCCCTCCTTGACCAGGAAATTTTCTCCCAGGCCGCAGTAGAAGAATTCATAGTCGCCGTGCTCAATTTCGATCACGTTGCCCAGCATACGGTCGGTATAAGTGCGCTTAACCTGTCCGTTGCCGCAGGCGTACACTTCTTCCCCGCTTTCCGCCTTTTCGTCCATACCGGTATGGATCCGCCAATCCTTCATGGTTTCAGAATAGACCGGGGCTCCGGCGCTGTATGCCTTGTGAAGCTCCTTTGACTGAAGGGGGTGGATCAGCTCCTCACTGATCTCATAGATCGGGGCGTTTACCGGGATCTGGGGCTCAGAGGAAACCGTTTCCTCCGGCAGGGCGCTTTCCGGCTGCTGCACTTCGCTGCTTTCGGGCTTGCTGCTTTCCTCTTTTCCCGTCACGGAGCCCACGGTCTGGCGAACCGGAGCAGAGGAAGCGGAGGACCGGGGAGCTTCTGGGTCATCGTCTACTGCCTGGCTTACGGTTTTGCCGCCCTGCGCTTTGGGAACCTGGCTCTGCACAGAGCCGGAGCTTGTTTTCCCGGCTTCGGGGGCAAGATAATTGTGTACCGCGTCATAGGTGCTCCACGCTGCGATCCCCATCGCCACCAGGCAGACTGCCAGGGCAAGATAGAATCCATTTTTCCGGGCTTTGTTCTCTGAAAAACGCTTTCCGTTCATGTGTTCCATTCCTTTCGGATCAAAAATTCAGAATGATTTGCTTGCAACTGTATTTTGAGCCGAAATTCATGGGATTATAC
>CAMVYG010000013.1 GCA_947171615.1 uncultured Clostridia bacterium | reverse complement strand
CTTGCAGCGTCAATCGCTGAATCCCGCCGTCACCCTGTTCCGTGATATCAGGAGGAGGCCGCCAGCGCACCAAAGCACAGAACTACTCACACAGTCCGAAGTGTTTTGCTATTTTATCACACACTTCATTTCTGGTATCTTTTCCATTATCTTCCCGCAGGATCGTATAAAAGCCACTGTCGGCGTACTCATCAAAATGCTCCCTGCTATTGATGCGGCTTAGTCCGGCCCTGTAATTTTCCATGACCTTTTGGGGTTCCTCACAGCCTTCTATCACACTGAGGAGAAACTGCTTTTCGGGATCGCTGCGGTCAAAGAAGCGCTCCACGCTCATGCTTTGGGGAGACAGCATCACCACCACCCGATGATAGTCCGACAGCTCCCGGAGCAGCGGTATGGGAATATTGGTATCTACGATCACCTTTTTCTCTCTGGACAGGGAGATCAGCTCCGCGATCTCAAATCCGGCCGCTTCTCTGGAAACACCATAGATCCAGCGCTCATATTCCTCCGGAGAACGCGTTACAAACTCCTTCCAGTCCTTCATTTGCCGCATATAACAAAGATCCGGCTGAATTTCAGGCTCCGCGATCAAATCGCTGACAGCGCTGTGGTAATTTTCGCCGCAGAAGATCATATCGTACCGGTCCGCCAACATTTTTACCATGGTGGATTTTCCCGCATAGGCGGTGCCGGTGATAAAATAAACATTTCGCAGGTAGTGCTTCAGCACATTATTTTCGATTTTCATACTTTCTCCTTACAAACCGAGGTTCAACATATTCAAAATCGGCTTGTTCACTCATGCCGAATGGTCTTCAGCCCTTCTTCCAACGCCAACACCAGCGCTTCCACATCTTCTGCTGTGCTGAACCGGGAAAAACTGACCCGAAGAGAGGAAGCGATCCGTTCCCTGGAAAGCCCCATGGCGGCAAGCACATGGCTGGGCTTTGCCTTTCCACAGGCGGAACCGGAGGATACAAAAATCCCCCGTTCCGAAAGAAAATGCAGCATAGTTTCCGCCCGGACAGCCCCGGCGGAAAAATTCAGAAGATACGGCAGGCCATCCGGCGGGGAATTGATTTCCACCCCCGGCAGAGCGGAAAGCTTTTCCCGCAGGAGAAGATTCAACTTTTCTATGCGGGACAACGTTTCCGCCGTTTTGGGCAGCAGGCGTACTGCTTCCCCGAAAGCACAGAACAGCGGAACGCTTTCCGTACCGGATCGAAGCCCCTTTTCCTGGCCTCCGCCCCAGGTACGGGGCACAATGCGAACGCCCTTGCGAAGATAAAGGGCTCCCGCTCCTTTCGGCCCATGCAGCTTATGGGCGCTGATGGTGAGAAGATCCACTCCCAGCCGTTGAGGAGTAAAATCCAGCTTGCCAAAGGCCTGTACGCAGTCTGTATGCAGCAGCGCGGGAGATTTTTTTCGCTGAATGGCTTTTGCCGCCGCCTGCACCGGAAAAATGGCTCCCGTTTCATTATTGACCAGCATAACGCTGACCAGGATCGTTTTATCGTCAATGGCCTCTGCTATTTGCTCTTCGGAGATTTTTCCGGAAGCATCGGGTTTCAGAAAAACCACCTCAAAGCCCTGCTTTTCCAGCTCCCGCACAGGGTTCAGCACCGAATCATGCTCCACCGCCGTGGTGACGATTTTATTCCCCCGGCGTTTTCCCGCCTCTGCCCCGCCAAGCAGAGCCAGGTTATTGGCTTCTGTCCCGCCGGAAGTAAACACGATCTCTTCGGGCTTTGCCCCCAACCGGGCGGCAATAAGGCCCCTGGCCGCTTCCAGCTCCTGCCGGGCGTGAAATCCTTTGCTGTGAAGGGAGGAAGGATTGCCGAATTCCTCCGTCATGACCGCAAAGGCCTTTTCCGCCGCTTCCCGCAGCACCGGGGTAGTGGCGCTGTTATCCAAATAATGCTCTGCCATAGGATTACCTTTCAGAATTTAGTTGTTAGCTGTTAGTTGTTAGTCGTTAGAGAAGGGATTTTAGATACTGGATGCTAGATACTGGACGGTGGGTTTTGAGAAAATTTGCAGCACACGCTTAACCCAGAGGGAGAGCGAAGAATCCAACATCTATTCTCCTGCATCAAGTCCCTGTCCTTTTATATCCTGTAGAAAAATCGATCTGGTTTTTCAGGGGGTCCTCTTTACAGAAATGCCCAATATTTTCCGCGATATTTCCCACGTTCCGATCGTGAGTCTCTTTCAGATGATAAAACCCGGAAACGTGGGGTGTGATCACCGCAGTGGGAAGCTTCCATAAACGGTGCTCTGGCGGCAGCGGCTCCGGGTCAGTCACATCCAGGCCCGCGCCGGAAAGCTTTCCACTTTCCAGGGCGTCACACAGGGCTTCCGTATCTACGATGCTGCCCCGGCCCACGTTCAAAAGCACCGCGCCGTCCTTCATGCGGGCAATGCGCTCCCGGTTCAGAAGCCCTTTGGTGGCTTCCGTTCCCGGCAGAGTCACTGCCACTACATCCGCCTGGGGCAGCAGCCCGTTCAGCTCCTCCAAAAGACAAACCTGATCGGCATAGTCCGGCTTTTCCCGGTTGGCCCTGCGCACGCCGATGACCTTTGCACCCAGCGCCTTGCACCGCCAGCCGAATTCTCCGCCGATATCGCCCATGCCCAGCACCAGCACCGCAGCGCCAAACAGGGATTTTACCGCACCCTGAGAGCCCCAGCTTCCGTTTTGCTGAGCGTCCCGATACAGTTCCAGCTTCTTTAGCAGCTCCAACAGCATTCCCAGCATATGCTCCGCAATAGCCAAGCCGTATGCTCCGGTAGCATTGGTAAGTAAAGTCTGCTCTCTCAGCACGCCGGGCTTCAGGTAAGGCTCCACCCCGGCGCTTCCGGTCTGCACCCACAAAAGCTCCGTGCCGGAAAGCATTTGAGGCGAGAGATTTCCCAAAAGCACATCAGCCCACTCCACATCCTCCTGTGTTAAAACAGGCCGATCGATCAAATCGTGAAACGGGAGCCGAGGATCAAGGGCCTCCCCCACCGGAGCACGAAATCGGAACTCTCCTTCCGGCGCCGCGGCTTCCAGTAACTTTTTATGCTTTTCCTCCAATGGAATGACTGATAAAATATGGATCGTCCGATTCATGTGACAAAGCTCCTTCCTATTGAAAGAAGCTACTCCTATCAGCTAAAAAGCTGATAGGGGCAGCTTTTCCTCTATCTTCCTTTTTCACACTGCGCAATGCGCGTCACAAGCGACGCGTATATGACAAAATCACAAGTTTTCAATTTCTCTTTTCCATACCGTATAACTCGCATCACAAGCGATGCGGGTTTGTCATATTTACAGCTTTTCTATCTCTCTTCTCCATACTTCAAAATGCGCATCGCTGGGCATTCTGAAATCTCCTCTGGGAGAAAGGGTCACAGAGCCCACCTTGGGGCCGTCCGGCAGGCAGGAGCGCTTAAACTGCTGGGTAAAGAACCGCCGATAGAAGGTGGAAAGCCAGTGCTTTACCGTTTCCGGCGTATATTCTCCTGCAAAGGCCCGGCATGCCATACGGTAAATCTTTCCGGGCCCAAAACCAAAGCGAAGCATATAGTAAAGGAAGAAATCATGAAGCTCATAGGGGCCTACCAGTTCTTCTGTTTTCTGGGCGATCTCGCCGTCCTTTGGAGGCAGCAGCTCCGGGCTGACCGGCGTATCCAATACATCCTCCAGGGCCTGCCGCAAAGCGTCTCCGCTGCGCTCAGCCTCATATTTTACCAGATGCCGTACCAGCGTTTTCGGAATGGAAGCGTTCACCCCATACATGGACATGTGATCTCCATTATAGGTTGCCCAGCCCAGGGCAAGCTCTGAAAGGTCCCCGGTGCCGATCACAATGCCGCCGCACTGGTTTGCCACGTCCATTGCCACCTGGGTGCGTTCTCTGGCCTGAGAGTTTTCAAAGGTCACGTCCAGATCATCCTCGCTCTGGCCGATATCCGCAAAATGCTGACGCACTGCTTTTTCAATGGAAATCTCCCGGAAGCTTACCCCCAGCTCCTCCGCGATTTTCTGGGCATTGCTCTTTGTGCGGCTGGTGGTGCCGAAGCAGGGCAGGGACAGAGTATGGATGCCAGTTCTGGGAAGACCCAGGCGGTCAAAAGCCCGCACCGCCACCAACAGGGCTAGGGTGGAATCCAGCCCGCCGGAAAGATTCAGCACCGCGTTTTTGCAGCCAATATGGGAAAGACGGGTGGCAAGCCCCATCGCCTGTATGGTCAAAATACGGCTGCATCGGTCGGAAAGGCCCGCCTGATCCTGGGGCACAAAGGGATATCTGGAAAATTCCCGGCTGGGAACAAAATCCCGAAGCGTTTCTTCCTCATAGCGGAAGGAAACCATCTGCATTTCCGGCTGCCGCCGCTCCTGCCAGGTATTCATGCGGCGGCGTTCCTGAAGAAGGCGCTCCAAGTCAAGCTCCGCTGTGAGAAGCCCGGTGGTAAAAAGCTTGCTTTCCCCCAGCAGGGATCCGTTTTCCGCAATCATGTCATGGCCGGCAAACACCATATCCGTGGTGGATTCTCCCCAGCCGCTGTCGGCGTACACATAACCCGCCAGCAAATGGGCAGACCAGGACTTGACCAGCTCCCGCCGGTACTCGGCCTTCCCCACCGTCTCGTCACTGCAGGAAGGATTCAAAATCACGGTAGCGCCGTTTCGGGCCAGCCTTCCGCTGGGCGGCTCCACCCCCCACAGATCCTCACAGATCTCCACGCCAAAGCAAAGCTCCGGTATGTTTTCACAGGAAAAAAGCAGATTTTTTCCCAGCAGAGCAGTTTGCCCCGCGTACCGCACCTCAAAAGCCGCAGGAGCGGGAGAAAAATATCTGCCTTCATAAAATTCTGAATAATTGGGAATATTTTCCTTTGCGGGCAGCCCCAAAAGCCGTCCCCGGTGAAACACCGCACAGCAGTTGTACAGTGCTCCGCCCTGGGCCGCCGGCACGCCCACAGCACAAAGAATATCCAAATCGGCGGTTTCCTTCATCAGCCGGGCAAGTCCCCGTTCCGCCGCCGAAAGCAGCGTCTGCTCCCGAAAGAGATCGCCGCAGGTATAGCCTGTGATGGCAAGCTCAGGAAAGCATACCGCTCCGCAGCCCTGTTCAGCCTAAAAAATCCATCCTTCAAAAAGAAAGCCCCTTTCTCAAATGATCACCGCGTTTCAAGTTATTCAGGCTGCCAGAACCTGTCATCATCCGGCTGAGAGGACACCGGAGGCTCCGGGGTAGGATCCGGAATGGGTTCCGGCGTGGGCTCAGGTGGAGGCTCGGGAGGCGGCTCCGGGGTGGGAGAATCGCTGGGTTTGGGAGCAACGGTAGGCGTCGGGGCAGGCGTTGCCTCCGGCGTGGTGTTGCCGGACTCCTTGGAAGTATCCACCTTGCTGGTATCTGTGCCCGGCCCCACGGCATAAGTGGTGCCGGTAGGCTCGTAATAGGAGGAATCCAGTTCCTCGGTTTTTACCACAGTATCTCCTTTATAATACGTTCTCCAGGCCCGGGCGGAATAGCCGGTATTTCCGGAAGAACGGCGCACATACTGGCCCTTCGCCAGCTGGGAATCCTCCGTAAAGCTGACGCCGGAGAGAGGAGGTTCAGAACCGGTCTGTTCACTGCCGAGGGTGATTTTAGTCCACTCCTTGGGAAGACAACCGTAGAAATTCACATACAGCGTGACGCCCTCCATCCAGGCAACAATATACACCGGCGTTTCCATAGGATTTTTAAATTTCAAATCAATATTGCCGTAGTCCACCGTGGCGTCCAGCCCAATGGGGCAATAGCTGGAAGGCGTGCTGTGGCAATCACGCTCCACGATCTCCATGCCGGCCATAAGGGCCGCATTATAAAGCGTGGTAGATCCCTGGCAGATGCCGCCGCCGTAAACCTGCACCAAAAGACCGCCTACCAACCCACCGGCAGGCTTCCAGCCCGCGTCCGGATCGGTGCTGTCTCCGATGGTGCCGTTATAGGAAAAGGTCTGGCCGGGCTGCAAAACAGTTTTATTGATGTGGGACAGCGCCAGGGCCATATTGCTGTTTCCGTTTTCCGTATTGGTGGATTCCGTGCTGTAGCTGGACAGGAGCTTGAAGTTTTCGGAAAGATATTTTTTCGTCAGCTCCGGCTTTGTTTCCAGAAAGGTGGTCTGAATGGCGCCGCTCTGCTTTTGGGAAAGCAGCTGACGTACGCTTTTCAGGGTAGTTACCATATCTACCCGGCTGCCGTTCTTCTCCTCTGAAAACTGGAAGACACCGGTGCCGCTGTCATAACCGGTCACAGTGGCGTTTTGCCCTTTTACCAGACAGGACTTTGCCGCTTCTTCCAGCTTTTTTTTACCGCTTTCCGAGAGATCCGCCACATAAGGCAGCTTGTGATCCTCTGCCTTTCGCTCCTCTAAAAGCCGGGGCAGCGTCAATTCCAGCGTTTCCTTGACCTGAAAATCTTCTTTGGAAAGAGACACCGTATCGTCTTTGAACTTTACAGTGATCTCCAAAGTCTTCATCTCTTCCTCAATGGCGGTTCTGGCAATTTCCATTGCCTCGTCCACCGTTTTTCCGGAAATATTCTTTCCGCCGATGCTTGTCCCCTCGGCAAACAACGTGGGGTCGCTGATTTCGGAAGACACAGCGGAAGATTCCTCCTTCGCCTTGGGCGAGCACGCGGCAAGGCCGCCTATCAAAAGCAGCAAAGCCGCCGCTGTAATTATTTTTCTTTTCCAGTTTCGCATTAAAATCCGCCTCTCCCTTTATGGTACCTTTCCCAATTTATTTTGCTCACAGCGCTTCAAAACACGCTGCGGTTTTCAACAGCAATCCGACCAAATTTCTTTTAATTCAGTATACCCTGATTTGGCAAAAAAGTAAAGTGCGGAAATATTTCAAAATCGTTACGAAACAGTCTCTCTGCTCCCCATTCGGGATCACTGCAAAAAAGCCTTAACATTTCCTTACAGCTCTTGGTTTTCCTATCAGGAAATGATATACTGTAACTGACAGAAAGATGAAATGCCATTTCTGCTCTTATCTGGACTCTTTGGAGGGATTTTTTGTGAGGATCATGCTTCTGACCGCCGCCACGGGAGGCGGCCATCTGCGGGCGGCCCATGCGGTAGAACAATATATTCGGGACAATACCAACTGCGACGTGGTCACGGTAGACGCCTTAAAGGCCATTGGCCGCCTTTTGGATAAAACCGTATGCGACAGCTATCTATTTATGGCGAAAAAGGTGCCCACTCTGTTTGGAAGGCTCTATAAACACACCAACAAGCAAAACCGCTTTTCCGGCCTGGTGCCCAAGCTCAGCGGTCTGTTCAGCAATCTTCTGCTGCCTTCCATTGCCGAATACCGGCCGGATGTGATCATCACCACCCATCCCTTTGCCACGGAAATGGTGTCCGAGTTGAAGGAAGACGGTCTGGTAACCGCACCTCTGATCTGCATTATCACCGATTACGGGGTACATAGAGCTTATATTGCAGAGCATGTGGACGCTTATGTGGTGGCAAGTGATGATATGCTTCCCGAGCTGCTGGAATTTGGCGTAGAAGCAAACAAGGTTCACCCCTTCGGCATTCCGGTGCACGACGTATTTTTTGATCCCGGAGACCGGGAGGGGCTGCTGCGGGAATTAAAGCTGGAACCGGAGCTGCCCACCCTGCTGTTCATGGCAGGCAGCTTTGGGGTTTCCAACATTATCAAGCTTTACCGGAGCCTGGAATCCACCGACGTGAGAATGCAGATCATCGTCATTACCGGACGGAATAAAAAGCTCTATGAGACCTTTGAAAAGGAGCTTGCCGTCGGCTCCCGGATCCCTACCAGGCTTATTTTCTTTACCGACGAGGTGGAAAAATACATGCACGCCTCTGACCTGCTGGTAACAAAGCCCGGCGGCCTTACGGTTTCCGAGGCTCTGGCCTGCGGTCTGCCCATGGCGGTATTCGACGCCATTCCCGGCCAGGAGGAGGACAACGCCGATTTCCTTGCCTCTCACGAAATGTGCGTTCGCCTGCGGAAGGACAGCGATTTCGCGGAAGAGATCTCCGCCCTGCTCCATGAAAAGGAGCGGCTGCTGTCCATGCGGAAAAACTGTGAGGGCTTTGACAAATCCCAGTCCATTCCCAACCTGCTGGAGCTGATCCACAGGCTGGTAGCAGACGGCGCTTCCCAACCGTTGGAACAGGAACTGCGTTGAAAAGTTATAATTTTCCGATCCATAAAAACACTATGATGTAGGGCCCGCCGACTGATAAATCAGTCGGCGGGCCCTACATCGAGGTCAGAAAACCCTGGGGATCGGGAATGCCACAGCCCCGCAGATGTAAATATCTTAAGTTCTATTTTCACAGATTGCAGATACAGCGCTACAGCGGCAGAGCCGTTATCCGCACTGCTGTTCTCTTTTAATCCGCAGGAAAGCGCCCTCTGCGATTTCCGCGTCAGTTTTCCAGTAGACTATCATTTCCGCATGGGGAGCGGAATCGATGGGTTCCCAATCCTCATTGAAAATCTCGGTAAGCTCTGCTGTAAAGGCGGGCTTTCCCGGCTGTAGGATATCCACCGTTTCCCCCCGGAAAAAGCGGTTTCGCTCCCGCAGCTTCAAATATTCTCCCTGCCTTCCCTCACAGACCGCCGCCAGCTCATACTTTCTGGTATATTGGCTGCGGTCCGGCGTCTGCCCCGGCTCTCCGCCGAAGTAAAAGCCGTGGGAATACTCCCGGTGGCTGATTTTTTCTGTTTCCTCCAGAATTTCCGGCGGCAGCGGCTCTTCAGGATGTTTTGCAAAAAAGTCGATGGCTTGCCGGTAGGCAGAGGTCACGCTTGCCACATAATAAGCGGACTTTGCCCTGCCCTCAATTTTCAGGCTGGTAATCCCGGCTGCCAGGAGCTCCGGAATATGCTCGATCATACACAGATCGTTGGAATTGAAAATATAAGCGCCCTTTTCTTCCTGCACAATGGTAAAATGCCGGTCAGGCCGTTCCTTCTCCGTGAGAAAGTATTCCCAGCGGCAGGGCTGGGCGCACTGGCCCCGGTTGGCGTCCCGGCCTGTCATATAGTTAGAAAGCAGGCATCTGCCGGAAAAGGAAACGCACATGGCCCCATGCACAAAGGCTTCCAACTCCAAATCCGCCGGGATTTTCTCCCGCATTTCGCCAATTTCCTGTAAAGTTACTTCCCTTGCCAGAACTATTCGGCTGGCCCCCAGCTCGTAGCAGGCCTTTGCCGCTTCGAAGTTTACGATCCCCATTTGGGTGGAAATATGCCGGTCCACCTGGGGAGCGTACCGCTTTGCCATACTGAGCACGCCCAGATCGGAAATGATAAAGGCGTCTACTCCGATCTCCCCGCAAAAGCTGAGAAATTCGGGAAGTTCCGCCAGATCTTCATTTCGGGGCAACGGAGGGCACGTCACCTAGACCTTCACCCCGTTTTCATGGCAGAAGCCCACGGCCTGGTTCAGCTCCTGCGCTCCGAAATTCTGAGGTGCGGCCCGCATACCAAAGCTTTTTCCCGCCAGATAGACCGCGTCCGCTCCATACCGCACAGCGGAAATCAACCGCTCCATATCCCCTGCCGGGGCCAGCAGTTCCAGTTTTCTATGGCTCATTTCCTTTTCCCTCTTCATCCCTTTGGCCCTGCTCAGTTCAGCCCGGCCAATTCCAGGTTATACCAGTGGTCGTCCTCATTGGTGGCGTAATATGCCGTGCCGTCCGCCGCATGGCAGAAGTACAGATAATCGGGGGCATCCCCTTCTTTGCTGGGCTTCAGCGCCGCCATAATAGCCTCCATACCGGGATTGCAGATAGCACCGGCGGGCAGGCCATCGATCTGATAGGTGTCATAATTTCCATAGGACAGCGCCCCGGCTTCGGGGATCGCCTGAGGATTTTTATAGGGATAGGTGCTGGTGGAATCGCATTGCAGGCGGTAAATGCCGTAATCTGCGCCAAAGTCCAGGCGGTTGTGAAGCACCGCGGAAACATTGTACATATCGCTGGCATTGGCGGCCTCGCCCTGAATGATGGAAGCAATGGTGATGATCTGATCCAGCGTCATGCCGGACTGCTCCACCAGGCTCATAGTGGTGTCGGAAAGCTTGGACTGGAAGTTATTAAGCATCTTCCCAATCACAGATTCCAGCTCCTCGCCCTTATAGAAATCGTAGGTATCCGGGAACAGATACCCTTCCAGCCTGTAATATCTCCCGGAAGCGTCTCCCAGCTTGCTGATGACATCGTAGTTGGAAAAATCCACGGTGTTGACCGCTGTGAGGAATTCATCCTGGGTACACACCTCATTTTCCTCCAAAATCTGGGCAATCTCCAGCATATTGCTACCTTCAGGGAAGGTAACGCGCACTTCCTCCTTGGTCTCGTTTCCACCCTGCAGGGTATTGATCAGATCCTCATAGTCCAGATTGGTGCCTACCCGGTATACGCCGGGCTCAAACCATTCCCATTCTTCCTCATCCACGGTGACCTTGCAGTACAGAGAAAAGAATTCCGGCTTGCTGATGGCGCCCCGCTGATACAGCAGCTCCGCCAGAGAATCAGCGTCCAGCTTTTCAGGGATCGTGATTTCCGTAGAGCCCTCATTGCGCCCTACTGCAAAAAAATCATTGGAACCACCGATCAGATAGGAAGCCAGCGTAAAGGAAAGCAGCAGCACCATACACAGCCACACCAAAGAAAAAACCCGCTTATTCTTACGCGCTTTGAGCTTATCCCGCTTTTTGTGGGCCTTTTGCTCTGCCTTCCGCTCTTTATCCGAGGCGTAATAGGCCGTCTTGCTGGGAGCAGGCTCCCCGTAAGAAGAACGGCTTTCCGTATATCCAGAGGGGTCAAATGTTCCTGTGGCCAGATCCTTTTCATCAATATTTACTTTAAAGCCTCCGGCAGAGCCGGGCTTTCCCGGATCTCTCCGGTTCAGATTCGGATTTTCGTTCACTGCGATCACCTTTTTCCTTTCTCAATACAAAGGCGCTTAGCCAGACAGCGCCCGGCTTTTTAAAATCTCGCCCTGCTCTGTGACCAGAAGCTTTACCTGCCTGTCACACGCTTCCCTGGGCAGGCAGGGAAGTACCAATTCCTGATAGCACAGACCCAAAGCCGCAACAGATGTCTTTGCTAAAAAGCGGTCATAATAGCCTTTCCCATATCCTATGCGATATCCCAGCATATCAAAGGCCAGGCCGGGTACCAGGCACAGCGTATCGAAAAGGATATCTTCTTTGATCGGGAGCGCCCGCTCCGGCAGCGCAGGAGGCTCCAAAATGCCAAAACGCCCGGGACACAGCTCCTTTTCCCGAACCACCCGGTAAAACATCATTTCCCCTTCCGGCAGGGAAACAGGGGCGAAAACCTCTTTTCCCTCCCTCAGCGCCGCTTGCAGCAGCTTGCGGGTGTCTGCTTCCTGAGGAGAGCTGATATAAAATAAAACCCGCTTTGCCTGCCGGTATACCGGCAACGCAGAAACCGCTTCAAAAATGGCGCGGTTCTTCTTATTCCGTTCCGGCAGGACAGCCCGCCTTGCAAGCAGCTCCCGGCGCAGCTGTTCCTTTCGCCGCTTCAGCCCGGGTTCTCTCTGGTTTCGGTCAGGAACACTTCGATCCATCGGAAGAAGGCCTCCCTTCCGCAAAGCCAGGGTATCATTAAAACCATATCATTCAGGAATGTTCCATTTGAATCGAAGCCTGTATCTCTGCCGCCTTTTCCGGGGAGACAAGACGCTCCACCAGCTTCAGGCCAAACTGGGTGGCTACGCCCATGCCACGGCCGGTGATAAAATTGCTGTCCTCGCAGACAAAGCTTTCGCTGAGAACCGCTCCGCCCTCCTGCAGATCCTTCTGAAAATTCGGGAAAGCAGTGGCCTCCCGATTTTTCAGCAGACCCTTATGAGCCAAAACAGAGGGTGCGGCGCAGATAGCGCCAATCACCTTTCCATTGGCTGCACAGTGCTCCAAAAGCCCCTGTACTACTTGAGACTTTTCTAAATTCAGGGTACCCGGAAGACCGCCCGGTAATACCAGGGCTTCCAACTCTGCCGGATCGATCTTTTCAGCTTCCTGATCCATTTTCACCGTGATCCCGTGGGAGCCGGTGATTTCTATTCCACCCACGCCGGCCATTACCACCGAAAGCCCGGCCCGGCGGAGAAGATCCACAGGAGCCAAGGCTTCCACTTCTTCAAAACCTTCCGCAAACAACACAGCGATCATGCCAATATTTCTCCTTTCAAACAGCCCAACACCTTTTGATGGATCTCCTCTACCGGCAGGGGCTCGTCCCCTTTCGCACAGGAAACCACTGACCAGCCCAGCTTCCTTGCCGCAAATCCGGCGCACAGGGAACACCTGCGAAGGAACTCCATGTGGTTTTCATGAATATCCTTCTTTTCTTCGTCTCCATGATACCGCTGAGACAGAAGCTTTTGAGAGATCTCTATGGGCATATCGAGAAAAATCACTAGGTCGGGCTTTGGCAGCCCCAGCTTTTCGTATTCCAGATCCTCCACCCAGGAAAGGTAGTCTTCCCATTGGCTTTCCGGCAGCTTTCCCATCTGGTAAATATAATTGGAGGTGGCATAGCGATCCGCCAGAATGATTTTTCCCTGCCCGTAATCCATTTTCCAGTCCTTTTGAAAGCTTGCGAACCGATCCACCGCGTAAAAGGTGCTGGCGGTATAGGCGTTCACATCCTGAGGATCGCTGCCGAACTCCCCATTCAGATACATTTTTACCAAAGCGGAAGAAGGAGAGCTGTAGTCCGGAAATGTGATCTTCCTAACACCCGGGCCTCCGGTTTTCTCCGTTTGAGAGGTCAGCGCCTCCAGCAGCAGCTGGGTCTGTGTTCCTTTTCCGCTGCCGTCCAGCCCCTCCAATACGATCAAGCTCATAGCGCCGCCTGTGATACCGCTTTTAAAAAAGCAGTATCGTTTCCTTTCCTCATAATAATAGCTTTTATGATCTAAAAAAGGCAAAAGCCCTTATTCTCAACCTTTTCTCATTACAGGTTCTTAAATTTTTCCCGCATTTCCGCCGCTTTCCCACAGGACATGGAACCCTCCGGGCAAGGGCCGTGCACGCAGCCTGGCCCGGCGTTTTTGAACAGATGGGGCGCAACCGCTTTGACCTCCCGGAGCATCTGCGTAGCAAGCTCCCGAATTTCCCACTGGGCGCGGTTGCAGCAGCGCAGGGCGAAAAAGTTCATGAGTGATCTGGCGTTCATGGTGCAGATCATTTTCGTGGCGCAGGCGTTGGGCAGAACAAAGCGGGCGTCCTCAATGGCCATTTTCTCAGCCTTTCGGGCAGCCGCCTTTTCTTCCTCTCCCTGCTCCAGCAATTCCTTTTTATGCTTTTCAAACAGAATCGCGGTCAGACTTTCATAATGCCGCTGATCCTCCTCCATAGCTTTTAAAAACTCTTCCTTCGCTTCGGGAACCGCCTCGATCTCCGGCGGCAGGATAAAGGAAAAAGCCTTTTCCTTTACATAACGCTGGCTCTGCACACTGAAGGAGGCCAGCCTGTGCCGGGTGATCTGCGCCAGCAGAGAACGGGAAACACCCTCGATCCCAAAAGTGAAGCTCACGTGTTCAATGGGGCTTTCATGACCGATGGCGGAAAGATGATCTAAAAAGGAAGAAACCTTTTCCTCCGTCAAACCTTCGTACAGCGTGTTGATATCCGAAGCGGCATAACAAAGCTTTGCCGCACAGGCAACAGTCTTTTCCGGCTCCGGGGTATAAGCAAGCAGCTTTACCAACATGGCAAGTTCTCCTTTGAAATTTTTCTTTTCTATTATACCAAAATCAGCCCCACGGGGCAACCCCCGTTTTTCAGGTATCGAGCAAAGCCGGTTCCACGCAGATCGTGAAACCGGCTGATAAAAGCAAGCCCTTTTTCCCTGTATTACCGCTTCTCCGGATCAAGAGAAAATAGGGCGGCTCTTTTTTACCCGTCTCCTGTCACTTTTTTACCGCCGCCTTTACCAGCAGCATCATCGGGCGGCGCAGCTCGTCTTTCATGCCCGGAATATCCAGCATTTCTTCCGGAGGCTCCGCTTCTTCTACCACCTTGAGCTCAAAGCCGTGATTCAAGAGGCCCATTAATATCTGTGTAAGCGTGTGATGCTGTTTCACCACATCGCATCCTAAAAAGCATGTATTTCGCTTTCCCGGCTTGAAATACTCGTCAACCGGCCAATACAGGGGCGTTTGTTCTTCTGTATAGATCCAGTCCTGCCCAACGCCGGCGGTAAAAACCGGGTGCTCAATATTGAAAATAAAGATGCCCCGGGGTTTCAGCGTTCTGAAAACTTTTTGAAATATCATCTCAATATCTTCGATATAGTGCAGGGCCAGATTGGAAACAACACAATCCCACCTGTTTTCGGGATATTCATATTCTTCTATGCCGCAGACACGGTACTGAATGTGCTCTGACCTGTTGCGCTTTTCCGCCTCCCGAATCATTTTCCGGCTCAAATCAAGGCCCAGCACTTCACTTGCTCCCTGTTCCGCCGCAAATTTGCAGTGCCAGCCATAACCACAGCCCAAATCGAGGACAGCTTTCCCCTGAAGCGGGGGAAACAAAGGCTTTAGCTGATGCCATTCTCCGGCTCCCTGCAGCCCCTGCGTGCTGCGGGCCATCTTTGCATATTCTTCAAAAAATTTATCATTATCGTATTCGTTATACATGGTTTAGAGCCCTCCCTTTCGATGGTGTACTTGCCTTGAGACTATTTCAGCATAAGCGCCGAAAGCGCCATCTGAAATAATTGCTTCGCGGTTATTTTATCATAAACCGATTTTGAGAAAGGCGGTGCTTTTCCGTAAGGAAAAGAGAGGTGCTTCGCACCTCAGACTTTCTCGCTGATAACCGCTCTGCGGTTATTTTAGCACAAAGGCAAAGGAATGAACACAAAAAATTTCTTTCAAAAGAAGTGAGTGTTTTTCTGAGCGGTGTTGTATAATGGATGAAAGAACAAAAAGGGCCGTTTGAAAAACAAGTTTTTCAAATACGGTTTTGCCGCAGGAACAGCGGCAAAATCCGAGGAGGGATAAGGATGGAAAAAGGGGAAGAGCTTTACCGCCGGTATCAAAACGGAGAGGAAAGCGGCTTTGACGGACTGATCGAGCTGTACCGGGAAAACCTGATCTTTTTTCTGCTGCGGTATCTTCCCAGCATTGAGGATGCGGAAGACGCGGCGGAGGACGCCTTTGTTTCCCTGCTGCTCCACCCTTACCGGGAAGGAAAAGGCTGTTCCCTGAAAACCTATCTGTTTACCCTGGGCAGAAACCATGCTCTGAATTTCCTGAAAAAGCAGAAAAAGCAAGATTCCTATCACGATACCTCCCTTTTGCCTCTTGCAGAAGATCTTGCGCTGGAAGACAGGCTTTGCCGGGACGAAAAGCACCGCAGTCTGCTCCAGGCTCTGGATACTCTCCCCGCTGAGTACCGGGAAGCCCTTTATCTTCTGTATTTTGAGGAGCTTTCTCTGGAAGAAACCGCCCGTGTGATGAAAAAGAACAAGAAACAAATAGAAAACCTCTCCTATCGGGGCAAAAAAGCCCTGCGGGAAAAGTTAGGAAAGGAGTTTTTTTATGAAAACCTCTGAAGAATTCAAGGCCAGCGTATACGAAAAGCGGGATCGAAAGGCCGCCGCCAGAAGACGGATGAAAAAACAGGCGCTGCTCTGCGTCCCCCTGGCGTTTCTCATTGTACTGGGTGGCATTTTTACCCCACGCCTGTTTTCCGGAAGCTCTATCCGGCCCAGAACGGGACAGATCCCCCGGCTTTTACAGGTGGGAACCCCCATTAGCCCTGTTGACCTGCCATTTTACAAGCTGTTGGAATCTGCGGAATATGCCGCCTTGCAGGAGGCGGGAGACGCCGATCAGAGAACATCCACCCTCGAATACAGCTACGACAACTGGAGCCTGGAAGAAAACGAGCTTCAGGAGCTTTCCGAAACAGCGCTGATCGATCCGGCCTTTACCAAAGTGCTGAATGATTTTGCCCGAAACTCCACTGTTCTGCTCAGCAAAGAATTTGATGAAAACAGCTGCTATTCTCCTTTGAGCCTCTATTATGCCCTGGCCCTTACCGGCTCTGGCGCGGGCGGTTCTACAAAAGAGGAGTTCCAGAATGTATTGTATGATCAAACCGATGGCTGGGCAGAGGAGCAGTGTGGAAAATACTATCGCCAGCACTATCACGACAGTGAAGAAAGCAAGTTCTGGCTGGCAAACTCTCTCTGGATGGACGGCCGCTATTCCTTTGGAGAGGACTTTATTTCCGGCGCGGAGGAAAATTTCTATTCCGCCCTGTTCCAGGTGGACTTTACCGATCCCACCCTGGCCGACGAAATGACCGAATGGGTTTCAGAAAACACAGGAGGCCTCCTAAACCCGAAATTTGAGTTTCAGAAGGAGCAAATGCTTTCCGTTATTAACACGGTCTATTACAACGCGCAGTGGTCGGATCAATTCTATCAGGAGTACAACACGGAAGAGAAATTTCACAAGGCGGACGGCTCTGCCGTTACGGTGGAATTCATGAATAAGTTCGAGAGCTTTGGCAGCGCTTATGAAGGAAATGGTTTTATAAGAGCTTCTCTCTCCCTGAAAAACGGCGATGAAATGATTTTTATTCTACCCGATGAGGGCGTTTCCACAAGTAAGCTTCTGTCTGACCCCGCCACCTTTGAAGACATGTTCTATCCCAAAGCTTACGAAGAATTTGCCAACTGCCAGCTAAGCTGGAGCATTCCAAAATTCAGCTTTGACTGTGAATATGACCTGAAGAATATGTTGGTCGATTTAGGGCTCACAAAAGCCTTTGATCCCGTGATCGCCGATTTCTCGGGCATGGGCAAGGTAGAGTTATATCTTTCCGAAACCCGGCAGGGCACCCATATCGGCGTCAACGAGGACGGTGTAGAGGCTGCCGCTTACACGGAAATAGCGGCAGAGGCCGGATCTTCCGCTCCGCCGGAAAAAGTTATAGAAATGAAGCTTGACCGCCCTTTCCTGTTCGCCATTCTCAGCGACGATACTTCAAAAAATACGGCCCGGGAAAACCGGGGCGAGACTATGGAAAGCTCCCTTCTGTTCCTCGGAACCTGCGGTGATCCCACCGCTTCCGGCAGCGGCGGCCATGCCGCCGTCAGCTGAAAGCAAAGGCTGCTTTTTCGGTCCCCTTTGAAGCTTTCAGGCAGTCTATAATTTAGGAGATAGCTGTAATGAGAAAAATACCAGCATTGATTTTGGCGGCGCTATTGTGCTTCTGTCTGTCCGCCTGCGGCAAAACAGTGCACATTGACTTCCCCTTTGAACTTTCCGATGTGAAAACCGTGGAGATGTTCCGCTACACCGTCCCAGCGAACGCTGAGAAGAAGGCGCTCACCAACGCAGAGGATATCAGGGACATTTACGAGCTTCTTGAAAGCATTTCGCTAAAAGATAAAGCAGCAGAGCCCACTGCCGGCAGTTCCGTGATCTACTTTCAATTTCATCTTGCTGACAATACATCTTATGTGGTAGCTTATTCCGAACTTTCTGTAAAATCCGGAAGGATTCGGACGGAAGATATGGAAAAAGACTACTTTACTTCCGCCAATATTGCGGCAAGCTGGGACAACTATGATTATGAGGCGGTGGCTGTCAACGAAAGTGATCTGCCCTCGTATCAGCAGACCTCTGGCTTTTAAAAAACACAGGGTAATTGTTATATTCTGCACACTGTTGTGGATCATTATGGGAAACCGTCTGTCTGGAAATCCCCCCCTGCTTCAAAACAGAGAAAGCCCCCGGAAACAGCTTTATCGCTATCTCCGGGGGCCTTCTCAATCCTTTCGGAAATATTCTCGAATCAGTACCGCACCGCCTGCTAAAAACAACGCGATCCCAAAGGCCAGCAGACCTCCACGCCAGCTTTGCAGAGCAGTGCCGAATCTTCCCAAATGCGTCCACCATTCGGTCAGAGTTTCCGCGTAAAGCTGGGTGAGAAGCAAGGCTGCTACCACAGTCAGCAGGCCCAAAATCACAGCGGCAACGCCGAAGCCGATACGAAATTTCCGGCGGCGCTCCGCCACCGGGGAAGAAACAGCCTGGGCAGGCTTTGGCTCTGTTTGGATAGAAGGAACCTCCGGCTCCTCCCGTTCCTCCAGAAGCAAATAATCCGTCGTTACATGAAAGAGCCTGCTCAGCTCCACCACCTTTTCCGTATCCGGTACTGCCGCTCCGGTCTCCCAGCGGGAAACCGCCTGCCGGGAAAGCTCCAGCCGATTCGCCAGCTCCTCCTGAGAAAGCCCCGCCTGTTTCCGGCAGCGGGCAATTTTTTCTCCAAGCTTCATAGCCGATCTCTCCTTTCCCAGCCATTCTATCAGAGCAGGCCTGGGAAATCCACCACGGCAACCGGGCGTTTCCGCAATTTTCGGTTGCATCGGTGAAAAACAGGCGAAAAACAAGGGTTACCGGTTGACGATCTTCTCTCCGTCAAAAATCAAAACGCCTTTTCCCTCTCCGGACTTTCCGCCCTCCAACAAATACTTTTTGAAGGCCCGCTGCATGGAGGTGCGCTCCGGCAGCTCCCCGAGAGGCTTTTGATAGTCTTTGCCGAACAGCCGCCAGGCGTCGTCAAATTCCTCGCCGCTTTCCTGCCCCACAATGTCAAAATCCTGCTGGAAGCTTACAATGTTGGAGCTGGGAGACAGGATCTTCCCATAAGGCGGATACAACAGCCACGAATGGCAGATACATACCAACGGCCCGCCGTTTAATTCTTCCCTGAAAAACTCATAGGCCTTCTTATAGGAAGCAAGCCGGGCTGCTTCGTCAAAGGGCTCGCCGCTTGCGGGGATATGAATGCTTTTTACCTTATCCCCCTTCTTCACAGTATAGCCGTTCTTCTCATAGGGGGTATCCTCTTCATACAGGACATTTTCATATTCCAGCCTGCCCAGCTTTACGATATCCCCGGAATAGAAAATGGGGTACCAGAAGGCCACAAAGTTTCCCCATACGCCCTTTACTTCCTTGCATTCCAGCACCTTATAGCGCAGGTCTGTAAAGGTGTCCCAAAAGATTTCCTCTGAAATCCCGTCTGCCGCAAAAGCTTCCTGCACCGGAACAGCCGCTTCCACCAAAAACAGCAGCCACACTGTATAAGGGGAAAGCTCTGCCTTTTTCGCGATCTCCTCGATAAGAGGGGTAGACAGGGAAATGCTGAAATCATTGTCATAGAAAAATTCCACTGCGCCGTCCAGCGCTTCCTCCTGCTCAGCGGCAGTGAGGATATCGGCATTTTTCAAAAGTTCTGCCCGGGCTTCGTCCGGGAACCCGGTCTTTTCCATCAGCAGCTGTAAAAATTCTTTG